>JACDAS010000322.1 GCA_013695295.1 Actinomycetota bacterium
GCGGCACCGCCGCGGCCTCCCCGTGAACGGCCAGCGCACAAAGACGAACGCGCGCACACGCAAGGGCCCGAAGAAGACCGTCGGCCGCGGCAAGAAGGCGAAGTAAGTGCCTCGCCCAGCAACGTTCCAACGTCACTGGACGTGGCGCTGAATGGCTCCTCCCCGGAAGGCCGCCGCGCGCGGACGCACGCGCCGGAAGGTCAAGAAGAACATCGCGATCGGGCAGGCCCACATCAAGACGTCCTTCAACAACACGATCGTCGCGCTCACGGACAAGGACGGCAACGTGATCGCGTGGGAGTCCGCCGGCTCGGCCGGCTTCAAGGGCTCGCGCAAGTCGACCCCGTTCGCCGCCCAGGTGACGGCCGATTCCTGCGCCCGAAAGGGCATGGATCACGGGCTCCAGAAGGTTGAGGTCTTCGTCAAGGGCCCGGGTTCCGGCCGCGAGACCGCGATCCGCTCGCTCCAGGCAGCCGGCCTCGAGGTCCTGGGCGTCAAGGACGTCTCGCCCCAGGCCCACAACGGCGTCCGCCAGAAGAAGCGAAGGCGAGTCTAATGCCTCCCCCAGAAGCGCGGCAACGTCACTGGGCGGGGCACTAATGGCCCGCGAGGTCGGCCCGAAGTGCCGTGTCTGCCGTCGAGAGGGCATGAAGCTCTTCCTGAAGGGCGAGCGCTGCCTGACCGAGAAGTGCGCGATCGAGCGCCGCAGCTACCCGCCGGGCGAGCACGGCCGGGGCCGGATCAAGCAGTCCGAGTACCTGCTGCAGCTGCGCGAGAAGCAGAAAGCGCGCCGCTACTACGGGCTGCTCGAGAAGCAGTTCCGCATCTACTACTCGAAGGCGGCGCGGGGGTCCGGGATCACGGGCGAGACTCTGCTGCGCATGCTCGAGACGCGACTCGACAATGTCGTCTATCGCCTCGGCTTCGCCGCCTCGCGCGCCCAGGCGCGCCAGCTCGTTCGGCACGGGCACTTCATGGTCAACGGCCGGCGAGTGAACATTCCGAGCTACCAGGCGAAGCCGAACGACGTCGTCACGATGAAGTCGGGCAGCTCCGCCGAGCAGGTGATCCGGGACGCCACCGACCTCACGGCCTCCGTCGCCCCATGGCTCCAGGCGGACCACGACGGACTCACGGGCAAGGTCCTGAAGTGGCCCGAGCGGGCGGAGATCGACACGCCCGTGCAGGAATCGCTCATCGTCGAGCTCTATTCCAAGTAGCGCCCAGTCTGCGACTGCGCGTCGGAGAAAAGAAGAAAGGAAGGAACCTTGGCTGTACGCACTAGCTTGATGGATTTCCAGGTGCCGAGAATCGTCCACGAGGAGGTCAACCCCGATCGGGGCATCTTCGTGATCGAGCCGCTCGACCGGGGCTTCGGCTACACATTCGGCAACTCGCTCCGCCGCGTGCTGCTCTCCTCGCTCGAGGGCGCCGCCGTCACCTCCGTGAAGCTCGAGGGGGTCGCCCACGAGTTCACGACCCTGCCTGGCGTACGCGAGGACGTGACCGATCTGATCCTGAACCTGAAGAACCTGATCTGCCGGTTGCACGGGGAGTCGCCCGAGGTCGAGGTCAGGCTCGCGAAGAAGGGGCCAGGCACGGTCACCGCCGCGGACATCGAGGCTCCCGCCGACCTCGAGCTGCTGAATCCGGAGCTCGAGATCGCGAACCTCTCCGACAAGGGCAAGCTCGAGATCACGCTCACGATCGGGCGCGGGAGAGGCTACGTGCCGGCCGAGCTCAACCGCGGCCCCGAGCACACGATCGGCGTGATTCCGATCGACTCGATCTTCTCGCCCGTTCGCCGCGTCTCATACGACGTCGAGGCCGCCCGCGTCGGACAGCGGACGGACTACGACAAGCTTCGCCTCGACATCCACACGGACGGGTCGCTCGACCCGCGCCAGGCGATCGGCCAGGCGGCCGAGATCCTGATCAGACAGCTGGCCATCTTCACCGACATCGAGCGGATGGAGGGCTTCGGCGAGGCGGGGAGCGGGGGAGCGGACACCCCGGCCGAGATCTCGCTCGCGCACGGCATGGAGAACTTCCCGATCGAGGAGCTCGAGCTCGGAGTCCGCTCGTACAACTGCCTCAAGCGGGTTGGCATCGAGACGATCGGCGACCTCGTGGTCAAGAGCGAGGGTGAGCTAGCCGCGATCCCGAACTTCGGCAAGAAGTCGATCGAGGAGGTCAAGGAGACTCTCGCGACGCACGGCCTCGGGCTTCGCGGAGACGACGGAGGGGGCGAGTGAGGCACCACCGAGCCGGAAAGAAGCTCGGCCGCGACTCGGCGCACCGGAAGGCGCTCTACTCGAATCTCACCGGCGCGCTGATCGAGCACGGCCGGATCCGGACGACCGAGGCGAAGGCGAAGGCGGTGAAGCCGATCGCCGAGCAGCTGATCACGCTTGGCCGCCGCGGTGGGATCCATGCGCGCCGGCAGGCCCTGGCCTACCTGCGCTCGCAGGACGTCGTGCACAGGCTTTTCTCGGACGTCGGCCCACGCTTCGCCGAGCGCCCGGGCGGCTACACGCGGATCGTCAAGCTCGGCCCGCGGCAGGGCGACTCGGCCGCGATGGTGTATCTCGAGCTCGTGGATTACGTCCCTGCGCCCGAGGAGGCCCCGGCCGCGGCGCGGTCACGCCCCCGCGAGCGCGCGGCGGCCACCACGTAGCTACCGCTCGTCCACCGTCGCCCGCTCGATGCGGACTACCCGCGTCGGCTGCTCGGTCTGGACGTCGCCGAGCTTGCCGATCCGCTCGATCACCTCTAACCCCTTCGTGACCTTCCCGAGGATTGCGTACTCGGGCGGGAGGCCGATGTCTGCTCCCGTGACGACGAAGAACTGGCTTCCCGAGGTTCCGGGGGGCTCGGCCGGTGACTTCGCCATCGCCACGACCCCCTTCGTGTAGGCCGCGTCGTTCGGCGGGGGGTCGACCGTCGAGTAGCCGGGTCCGCCGGTACCCGATGCGGTCGGGTCGCCGCCCTGGATCACGAAGCCGGGAATGATGCGGTGGAACACCGTGTCCGCGAAGAAGTCGGCGCGGGCGAGCGCGGCGAAGGACGCGCTGACGTTCGGCGAGGTCTTGACGTCGAGCTCGATCGTGAAGCTCCCGCAATTCGTCTCGATCACGACCTCGTAGCGCTTCCCGGCGTCGAGCTCGTCCGTCGGGCGCTTCCTGCCACCGTCCGGGCGCGGCTCGGGCAGGTCGACGTCCGCGCAGGCGCCCGCCGCCGTCCCGCCCGTGGTGGTCGCGGCCTCGGTGGTGGTCGCTTCCGTGGTCTGCACGACGGTCGAATCCGCCCCGCCATCGCCGCCGCACCCCGCGCCGGCAAGCGCCAGCAAGCCGCAGACGAGGATCCAGACGGGCGCGGGCCTCATCGGCGAGGAAGACTACCGTTCCGACCGTGCGACTCAGGCTGACGCTCGAGTACCGCGGCGGGGGCTTCCGGGGCTGGGCCGCCCAGCCTGGCCTGCGGACGGTCGAGGGGGAGCTCCGCCGCTCGCTGGAGGACGTGTTCGGGTCGTTCAAGGGCCTCGCGGTGGCCGGTCGGACCGATGCGGGCGTGCACGCCCTCGGTCAGGTGGCGAGCGTCGACGTCGACGGAGGGCCGCCCCCCGACCGGGCGGCCGCGGCCCTGAACGCCGCTCTGCCGGACGACCTCGCCGTCGTCTCGGCGCGAATCGCGGCTTCGGGTTTCCACGCGCGTCACTCCGCCACCTCTCGCACGTACCGCTACCGGATCTGGAGGCGGGCGACCTGCTCTCCGTTCGAGGCGGGTTTGAGCCTCTGGTATCCGCGTCCGCTCGAGCTCGAGAGCCTGCGCGAGTCGGCCTCCCTGCTCGTCGGCGAGCATGACTTCCGCGCGTTCACGCCGACCGAGTCTCACCACCAGGTCTTCGTCCGCCGAGTCACGGCGGCCGTCTGGCACGACCTGGGCGAGGCGCTCGAGCTCGAGATCGCCGCGGGGAGCTTCCTGCGGCACATGGTGCGGACGCTCGTAGGGACGATGCTAGAGCAGCCGCCGGCGGCGATCCTGCCGCTGCTTCGGGGGCGCCATCGGCATGAGGCAGGCTCCACCGCGCCGCCGCACGGGCTCTATCTCGTGCGCGTGGACTATCAGCCCCCAAGGGGCGCCCCGACGCCCCTGTAGAACAGGCTACCCGCCGGAGCCGCACGGGTTCGTGCCTCCTTCGTAGCGGCTTTGTGCCCGGTGGGAACCGGCGACTTGGGGGAGCGGACCCGCGGCTACGATCCGGCGATGCGCTTCCGCACCGTCCTCTTCGACCTCGACGGCACGCTGATCGACTCCGGCACGATGATCCTAGCCTCGTTCCGGCATGCGACCCGCACGGTGCTCGCGCGGGAGATCGCTGACGAGCAGCTGCTCGCGCTCGTCGGCGGCTCCAGCCTCCGCGAGCAGATGCGCGCGCTCGACGAGGCCAGGGCCGAGGAGCTCGTCCACTGCTACCGGGAGCACAACGAGCCCGCGCACGCCGGGCTCCAGGCCTGCTCCGGGATCCTCCCGGTCGTCGAGCGGCTCCACGCCGAGGGGCGCCGCCTCGGGATCGTCACCGCCAAGCGGCGAGCCACGGTCGACCTGGCCTTCGCCGTCTGTCCGCTCGAGCACCTCTTCGAAGTCGTGGTCGGCTCCGAGGACACGGTGCACCACAAGCCTCACCCCGAGCCGATTCTCTGCGCGCTCGACCGGCTCGGCGTCCAGCCCTCGGCGGCGGCGTACGTCGGCGACTCGCCCTTCGACGTCGGCTCTGCGAAAGCCGCCGGTGTCCACGCCGTCGCCGTCACCTGGGGCGGGATCCACTCCAGGGAGGTTCTGGCCGAGACCGGGCCGGACGCTCTCGTCGATACACCGGATGAGCTCTACGACGTCCTCTGAGCAGCGGGCGGCCGAGCTCCGCCGCCTCCTGGACTACCACCTCTACCGCTACCACGTCCTCGACGAGCCGGAGATCTCCGACGGCGAGTACGACGCGCTCTTCGACGAGCTGGTGGCGCTCGAGGAGGCCGACCCCGAGCTCGTCGATCCGGACTCGCCCACGCGCCGCGTCGGCGCCACTCCCTCGGATCGCTTCCAGAAGGTGGAGCACCTCTCGCCGATGGGGTCGCTCGAGAAGGTGACGACCGACGAAGCGCTTGCGAAGTGGGCCGAAGACGTGCGCAAGCGCCTCGACTCCGACGAGCCGGTCGTCTTCGTGACCGAGCCGAAGATCGACGGGTCGGCCGTCTCGCTCGTCTACGAAGAGGGGGTGTTCGTCCGCGGAGCGACCCGCGGCGACGGTCGCCGGGGCGAGGACGTCTCGGTCAACCTCAAGACGATCAGAGCGATCTCGTTGCGCATGCAGCTGCCCCCGGGTGAGCGGCCGCCGCCCGTGCTGGAGGTGCGCGGCGAGGTGTACCTGCCCCTCTCCGGCTTCCGCAAGCTGAACGAGCGGCTCGTCGCCGAGGGGAAGAAGGTGGCGCCCAACCCTCGGAACGCCGCGGCGGGGTCGCTGCGGCAGCTCGACCCACGCGTCACCGGCTCTCGACCGCTCGCGATCTGGGTGCACGGAATGGGGCATCATCGTGGGCTCCCCGCGACGGGTCACTGGAACGCGCTCGAGTGGCTCCGTGAGCGAGGCTTCCGCACGAATCCGCACGCCGCACGGCACGAGACGATCGAGTCCGTCGCGTCTGCGTGCCACCTGTGGGAAACCCGACGAGCCGAGCTCGACTACGAGATCGACGGCCTCGTGGTCAAGGTCGACTCCTTCGACCAGCAGCGGCGCCTCGGCGCCCTGCACGAGCGGCCGCGCTGGGCGCGCGCGTTCAAGTGGGCTCCGATGAGCGCCGAGACGCCGCTGCTCGCGATCAACATCCGGGTGGGCCGAACGGGAGCGCTCAATCCCTGGGCCAGCCTCGAGCCGGTCGAGGTGGGCGGTGTCACGGTCAGCACGGCGACGCTCCACAACGAAGAGGACATCAACCGCAAGGACATCCGCGTGGGCGACGTGGTCCGAGTCCAGCGGGCCGGCGACGTGATCCCGCAGGTGGTCGGCCCGGTGCTCCCGCACGCGCCGGGGACGTCGCCGTTCCGCATGCCCGCCCGGTGCCCTCTCTGTGACGCCGAGGTCGTCAAGCCCGAGGGTGAGGCGATGCACCGCTGCCCCAACCGCGCCTGTCCCTCCCGCGGCCTCGAGACGCTGATCCACTGGGTCGGCGGCGCACTCGACATCGAGGGCGTCGGCGAGCAGCTCGTTCGCCGGCTCTGGAGCGAGGGGCTCGTGCGCTCGCTGCCCGGGCTCTACCGCCTGACCACCGCGCAGCTCGAGGAACTCCAGGGCTACGGGACGATCTCGGCCGCGAAGGCGATCGAGTCGATCGAGCGGTCGAAGGAGCAGCCGTTCCGCCGGGTCCTCCTCGGGCTCAACATCCCGCAGGTGGGATGGGTGACCGCCGCCGCGCTCGCCTCCCACTTCGGGACCGCCGAGCGGCTGGCAGCGGCGTCCCCGGAGGAGATCCAGGAGGTCGACGGAGTGGGCCCGGACCGGGCGGAGGCGATCGCGGAGTGGTTCTCGGACGACGAGAATCGCGGTCTGGTCGAGGAGCTGCGCTCGCTCGGGCTGCGGCTCGAGGTCGGCGAGGAGGAGCGCCCGAAGGAGGGGCCGCTCACCGGCCGCACCTACGTCCTCACGGGGACGCTCGAGGGCTACACGCGCGAGGACGCCAGAGCGGCGCTCGAGGCGCTCGGCGCGAAGGTCGCCGACTCCGTGTCGCGCAAGACCACCGGCCTGATCGCGGGGGAGGGCGGCGGGTCGAAGCTCTCGAAAGCGCAGAAGGCGGGTGTGCCGGTCCTCGGCGAGGCCGAGTTGCGGGCGCTACTGGGAGGCTAGGATCGCCGCGAAACGGTCCTGGGAGGCCCGGGCTGACCAGCGCGGCACCGGATTCCCGTTCTGCAGGATCGAGAAGGCGAAGCGGCCGGCGACGAAGCCCGAGAGGGCAGAGGCGAGGCTTGTCGTGCCGGTCTTCGCGGCCACACGCCCTCGCGCGGGGGGTGCCCGCATCCTGCCCTCGAGCGTGCCCGAGCGACCGGCGACCGGCAGCGCCGCGAGGAAGCTTGGAGCTACGAGTGGGTCGGCAAGCGCCGCCTGGAGAACACCGACGATCGCGCCGGCCGTCAGGCGATCGAGCCGTGAAAGCCCGGAGCCGTCGACGATCCGGACGCCGCGCAGGGGGATCCGCGCGGCCCGCAGCACGCCGGTGACGACGGCCGCGCCCGCCGGTGTCGTCCCGCGACGCGCGACGACTGCACCGAGCTCCTTGATCAGGAGCTCGGCCGTGTAGTTGTCGCTCTCTGTGCCCATCGCGTGGACGAGGTCCCGCAGCGAGGGGGAGAGGACGGACGCGAGCGGCCACGCCCCAGCCGGAGTTCGCCCGAGCCGAACTCCTCCGTGGACGCGGACGCCGGCCTTGCGCAGAGCCTTGCGGAAGGCGATCGTGGCCGCGAGCGCGGGCTCACGTGAGCCGCTCCTGCCGACCGAGAGCGCCGAGATCGGCGGCGACTCGTTGAGGTAGAACTGCGGCTTCCACCCGTAGGCCGTGCGGCGGCCGTCGAAGAACGACTCGTCGCCGACGATCGCTCCGGTGACGGCTGCGAGCCCCGCCTCGCGCAACTGCGCCGCAAGGTCTGTGAGGTCGGCCGCCTCGAGCGTGGGGTCGCCGCGGCCGCGGAGGACGAGATCGCCGCGCCAGACGGAGTCGACCAGACGGCCGTCGCCCAGCACGCTCGTTTCGATCCGGTACGAGGGGCCGAGCGCCGTCAAGGCTGCGTAGCTCACCGCCAGCTTCTCGTTCGACGCCGGCACGAGCGAGACCCAGGCGTTCTGCGCGTAGATCGTCCTGTGGCTTCTGAGGTCGACGACGAGCGCGCCGGATCGGCTCCACTCCACGCCCGACGTCGCCAGGGCCGCGGCGAGCCGCTGCGCGAGCGGCGCCGTCGGG
>JACDAS010000343.1 GCA_013695295.1 Actinomycetota bacterium
GACGTCCCGGACGGCGAGGTCGACGGGCTCGAGGACGCCGACCTGCTCGAGCTGCACCGGCAGCTCGTCCTGCTGCGGACGTACGACGAGCGCTCGGTCGTCTACCACCGGCAAGGGCGGATCGGGACGTATGCGATCTTCTGGAACCACGAGGCGATGCAGGTCGGCTCGGCCTACGCCCTGGCGGACGAGGACTGGATCTTCCCGAGCTACCGCGAGTCCGCGATCGGGCTGCTGCGCGGCATGCCCGCCTCGACGATCCTCTCCTGGTGGCGCGGGCATCCCGCGGGCTGGTGGAACCCCGCCGACTGGAATCTGGCCTCGATCTGCGTGCCGATCGGAACGCACGTCCCGCACGCTGCGGGCCTCGCCTGGGGCAAGCGACTCCACGGTGAGGACACGTGCGCGATCGTCTACTTCGGCGACGGCGCCACCTCGGAGGGCGCGTTCCACGAGGGGGCCAACTTCGCCGGCGTGATGAGGGCCCCGCTCGTCCTGTTCTGCAACAACAACGGCTGGGCGATCTCGACGCCGGTCGAGGCGCAGACGGCAGCCGACACGCTGGTCGACAAGGCCGTCGGCTACGGGATCCCGGGGGTTCGCGTGGACGGCGCCGACGTCCTCGCTGTGTACGAGGCCACGAGGGGCGCCGTTGCGCGGGCGCGCGCTGGCGAGGGCCCGACCTTCATCGAGGCCGTGACCTATCGGGCTGCCCCGCACGCGACCGCGGACGACCCGAGCGCCTACATCGACCTCGCTCGCGTCGAGGAGGAGCGCCGGGGCGAATGCGTCGGGCGCTTCGAGGGCTACCTGCGCCGACTGGGGCTCCTCGACGACGAGCGCGCCGAGGCCGTCCGTGCGGAGGCCGCCGACGCGATGCGCGCGGGCATCGCCGCGGCCGAGGCCGAGCCACCGGCGGACGTCTCGCTGCTCTTCGACCGGACGTTCGCCGACCCACCCGCGTCGTTCGCGATCGAGCTCGCCGAGCTCCGCCGGATCCGGGAGGGCGAGCGTGGCTGAGCTGACGCTCCTGGAGGCGGTCAACGACTGCTTCCACACCGAGTTGGAGCGGGACGAATCGGTGATCGTGATGGGCGAGGACGTGGGCCGCGCGGGCGGGGTCTTCCGGGCGACCGCCGGGCTCCGGGATCGGTTTGGACCCGACCGCTGCGTCGACACACCGCTCGCCGAGGCCGGGATCCTGGGCACCGCCGTCGGCCTCTGCATGGCCGGCTGGCGGCCGGTCTGCGAGATGCAGTACGACGCGTTCAGCTATCCCTGCCTCGACCAGCTGATCACCCACGTCGGGCGCTACCGCTGGCGCACCGGCGGGGCGATGGCGTTCCCGCTCACGATCCGGATGCCCTACGGCGGCGGCGTCCGGGCCCCCGAGCTCCACGACGACTCGCCCGAGACCTACTACGTGCACACACCGGGCGTGAAGGTCGCGATCCCGTCGACGGCCGCCGACGCCAAGGGTCTGCTCGCGGCCGCCATCCGCGACCCGGACCCGGTCGTCGTGCTCGAGCCAAAGCTCCACTACCGCACGCTTCGGGGCCACGTACCGGAGGGCGAGTACGTGGTCCCGCTCGGCCGCGCGCGGCTCGCGCGCGAGGGCTCCGACCTGACGATCGTCGCGTACGGGTCGATGGTGCCGCTCGCCGAGCGGGCCGCCGACGAGCTCGCGCAGGAGGCCAGCGTGGAGGTCCTGGACGTGCGGACGCTGAAGCCGCTCGACGAGGAGGCCCTGCTCGCCTCGGCCGGGAAGACGGGCCGGGTCGTGATCGTGCAGGAGGCCCCGCGCACCTGCGGCTACGCCGCCGAGCTGGCGGCGATCCTCGCCGAGAAGGCGATGCTGGACCTCCGCGGCCCGGTGCTGCGCGTCACGGGCTACGACGTGCCCTACCCGTACTGGCAGATCGAGGACGCCTACATGCCGTCGGTCGCCCGCGTCCTCGACGCGGCCCGGAAGCTGCTCGAGTTCTGAGATGGCCTATGAGTTCAGACTCCCGGACCTCGGCGAGGGCCTGACCGAGGGCGAGGTAGCGCGCTGGCTCGTCCGGGAGGGCCAGGAGGTGGCCGAGGACGACCCGCTCGTGGAGATCCAGACGGACAAGACGACGGTCGAGATCCCCTCGCCCGCGGCCGGCGTCGTGTCGCGGCTCCTCGCCGCGGAGGGCGAGGTCGTGCCCGTCGGGACGGTGATCGTGGTCATCGGAGGCGAGGCGGGCGACGGACCGGACGTGGCCGCCGAGGTCGCGCCGCAGGGCGATCCGCCCGCCTCGGTGCGAGCGGCACCGGCCCGGGTTCCGGCGGGTCGGGTGCGGGCGACGCCGCTCGTCCGCAGGCTGGCCCAGGAGCTTGGAGTCGAGCTCGACTCCCTTGCAGGAACCGGTCCCCAGGGGCGTGTCACCGAGGCGGACGTCCGCGCAGCCGCGGGCGCCCGGGGAGACACGGGCCAGGGTTCGGCAGAGCGGCGGGAGCCCCTGCGCGGAGTGCGCCGGCGGATCGCCGAGCACCTCGCACGTGCGCACGCGGAGATCCCCGCCGTCACGTGGGTCGAGGAGTGCGACTTCACGGCCCTCGGCCAGAAGCGCGGCGAGCTCGGCTACGTGCCCTACGTGCTCCGGGCGACCGCCCTCTCGCTCCGGGAGTTCCCGGAGCTGAACGCGCGGCTCGAGGGCGACGAGATCGTCTACTTCGATCGCTACGACCTCGGCCTTGCCGTCCAGACCGAGCAGGGGCTCGTCGTACCCGTCGTTCGCGACTGTGCCGGGCGCGCGGCCGAGGAAATCGCGGCAGATGTCAAAAGGCTCGCCGAGGCGGCCCGAGCCGGAACGCTCGCACCGGAGGAGCTCAGAGGCTCGACCTTCACCGTCACGAGCGCCGGCAGGCTGGCGGGCCTGCTCTCGACTCCGCTGATCAACCATCCCGAGGTTGGCATCCTCGGGGTGCACCGGATCGGGCCGCGCGCCGTCGTCCGGGCGGGAGCGATCGAGGTGCGGGAGGTCGGCAACGTCTCGGTCACCTTCGACCACCGGGTCGTCGACGGCGCGCGCGCGGCCGAGTTCGGCCTCGCGGTGATCCGGCGTCTGCAGGAGCCGGAGTGAGAGACAGGGGGGCCTGGCCGGAACGCCGGGCCCCGCCGATTCCTGCGATCAGCGCGTGACGATCTGCCCGCGGATCTCGCCGCCGGGGAAGGTCTGCGAGTGGATGTTGGCGTAGGTGACGCCGGCCCGCAT
>JACDAS010000319.1 GCA_013695295.1 Actinomycetota bacterium
GACTCGTCGCTCTACACGTCGCTGATCAGCCAGCTGAACCATGTCTTCTACGGGGCCGTGATCGGCCTCGCGCTCGCGGCCGTCAGGAGGAGGGAGTTCCCCATCCTGCTCGGGGCGCTCGCGGCCGGCATCGCCGTGGCCTTCGCCTTCCACGTGCTCCACGACTACATCCCCTCGTGGACTGCGACCGACGCCACGAACCTCGAGAGCGGCTGGGCGAGCAAGGTGCTCTCCCACGTGCCGAACTACCTCGGGCTCGTCGCGCTCGGGCTGATCGCGGTCTGGACGCTCGGCAGGCAGAAGCTGATCGTCGGGCGGAACCTGCAGGACGAGGTCAAGTCCGGCGTCGTCACCTCCTCCGACTACGCGACGGTGACGAACTCGTTCCGCCGGAGCTACGCGCAGTGGAACGCGCTTCTGCGCGGTGGCGACCGGGAGTACGGCCTGCGGCGGAAGCTCTACTCGACCGAGGTGGAGCTTGCCTTCCGCAAGTTCCACCGCGCCGAGGACAAGGGCGACTCTCGCCTGTACCTGGACGAGGGCGACTACCGCGAGCAGATCCGGGAGACCCGCAAGAAGCTGAACGAGGTCAGCCCGGCCTACGCCTCCGAGGGAACAACCGGAGCCCCGAAGCCTCCAAGCAACACGCTCGTCGCCGGCCTCGGCGGGTTGACCGTCTTCGCGGCTCTCGTGCTCGCGGGCGTGCTGGTCTGGCTGCTCGCGCTCCGACCCGACCGGCAGCCGACGGCCGGCGGCGGCCAGACCCTCTCGGCGACGGCGTTCGAGGCGGTTCCCGGCCCCTCGACGCCGGCCGCGGGCCAGGCGAACTCGCTCGCCACCTACCGGCTGGCGGCGACTCAGGCGGGGGCGAGCGTGGGCGTGAAGCTCTGCAGCGACTTCACAGCCCAGGTGCAGTGCGTCGGCTCGTACCCGCTGTCGAAAGCCGGCTTCGTCGTCCCGCGCGCACGTCCGTCCGCCGCGGTGGTGGTGGAGTTCAAGGGCATCCCGAAAGGGGCCACGTTCGACATTCAGTTCTTCAATCTCGGCACGAAGCAGCCCGTCTCGAACGTCTTCCGTTACAACGTCACCTTCCCGACCGGGCGGGTCGGGATCCGACTGCGCGGCCCCTTTCCGAAGGCGAAGTTCTTCATCAGCTTCAAGTTCAACGGGCGCAACGTGAACTTCA
This sequence comes from Actinomycetota bacterium, assembly GCA_013695295.1. Lineage (GTDB taxonomy): Bacteria > Actinomycetota > Thermoleophilia > Gaiellales > Gaiellaceae > JACDAS01. The sequence goes on from JACDAS010000319.1 coordinate 1,187, forward strand.
CGCCGCCCCTCGTGATCAACTTCGTCTAGGCCTGCCGTCCCTCCAGGCACGCCGGCGGGCGTGCCTGGAGGTCTCCGCTACCCTCCCCCGATGCCGCGGCCCCGACTCTTCCTCGCCTGCGCGGGCGCCTGCGCCGTCCTCTCGGCTCTGGCAGGCTCGTCGAGCGCGGGCCGGGCGACGCCGATCGCCAAGGCCAGGTGGCTCGATCGCGTGCTGATCACCGAGTACTACCCGGTGCCGGAGCGCTGGTTTCGCGGCAAGTTGATCTCCGCCCCCGGCCTCATCGGCAAGCACCGCGCCGATTGGCTCTACGGTGGCGGCGGGGTGTCGATGGAGGGCGACGGCATCGGCCTGGACGGCGGCCGGTACCACATCTACCGAACCGGCGACCAGGGCTGGGTCGACGAGCACGGCAAGCCGACGGTGCCCGGCGTCCAGGGCTGGTCGCGCGGCTTCCCGTTCTGGCGCGGCGTCGGCTGGCGGAACAGGCGGGGTCAGGTGACATTTCCCCTCGCCGGCGGAGGCTGGTTCCGCGGCGCCCCGAAGCGCTACATCGGGCCTGCGGGAATCGAGTTCGGCACGGGGCCATCGCGGCCGCTCGACTTCTGGCGGTCGATCGCGGTCGACCCGTCGCTGATCCCGATGGGGAGCCGCGTCTTCGTCCCCGAGCTGTGCGGGACCCCCGGCCGCGGCTGGACGATCGCCGAGGACATCGGCGGCGCAATCATCGGCCGCCACATCGACGTCTACCGCCCGGCGCCCGCGGGGCCACACGTGAAGTCGGACGTGTGGCGCGACGCGCGAATCTTCGTGATCCCGCCCGAGGCGAAGCCGCCGAAGCGGCTGCCGAGGTGCGGCGACTCGGGTCTCCGGGGGGCGCCGTAGAGCGAGCTCCTCAGAGCGAGCTCCGGGACAACTTCTCGGGGACACCTCGGAGGAGTGTCGGGGACACCTCGGAGGTACCTCGGAGGAGTGTCAGAGGTGGTGCGCGATCCGGGCTCCGCGCAGCCGCGGGCCGGGGGCTAGTAGTTCCGCCAGTGCGCGTTCGTCGGCGTCCCGACCGCCGCCAGGGCCGGCAGGCTCACCAGCCTGTAGCCCCGCGCCTGCAGGCGCGTGATGGTCGACGGGAGCGCAGAGGCGGTCTGCCAGACGGTGTGCATCAGGTCGATGCTGCCCGGGCGGGTCCGTCCCACGATGCGCTCCTCGATCGCCCCCGCGCCGGGGCCCTGCCAGTCGTGCGGATCGACGTCCCAGAGGATCAGGGCCGAGTAGCCCGCCGCGCCCGCGGCGGCGGCGGTAGTCGCGGTGTAGGCCCCGTAGGGCGGGCGGAAGAGCGGAAGCGGCGAGACCTTCGCGAGGCGCCACCAAACCTCGCGGTCGTCCACCAGCCGCTGGAGCTGAGACCCGTAGGAGAGTTTCGAAAAATTGGCGTGATCCCAGCCGTGCGCGCCGATCGAGTGCCCTTCGCGCACGGTCCTGAGCGCAAGCGCCTGATTCGCCAGCACCCTCTGGCCGGGGCAGAAGAAGGTCGCCTTGACGTGGTAGCGCTTCAGCGTGTCGAGGATGCTGGCCCAGGGGCCCGCGTCGAGGCAGTCGTCGAAGGTGAGCGCCGCGCGCAGGCCGGCCC
>JACDAS010000026.1 GCA_013695295.1 Actinomycetota bacterium
CCGTGCGCGCGACCAGGCCGCTCGCCCTGCCCGGTCGGAGCGTCATCGTCTCGGACCTCGAGCTGCGGTTCGAGCAGGGCCGCATCGTCGAGGTCTCCGCCTCGAGCGGCGAGGAGGTGGTCCGCGCCCAGCTTGCAAACGACGACGGCGCCGCCTGCCTGGGCGAGGTCGCGCTCGTCGACGGCACGTCCGCCGTCGGCCGGACGGGGCTCACCTTCTTCAACTCCCTCTTCGACGAGAACGCCACGTGCCACATCGCCTACGGGCGCGCGTACGCCGAGGCCGTCGAGAATGCGGTCGGCAAGAGCCCGGAGGGGCAGCGCCGCCTCGGCGTCAACCAGTCGACGGTGCACACAGACGTCATGGTCGGCGGTCCCGAGGTCGAGGTCGACGGGTTGCCCGGAGCCGGCGCGGCCGTGCCGATCCTGAGGGAGGACGTCTGGGTGCTCGAGGCTCTGGCTACGGGCTGAGGCGCCGCGGGGACAGCGCGGCGCAGCTCGCGGCGAGCAGGGCCGAGGCGCCGGCGAGGACCCAGAGCGCTGCCGTGAACGACCCGGTCGCGTCGCGCGCGACACCGAGCCCGAAGGGCGACGCGGCCGACAGCGCGTAGCCCGCGCCGAGCATCAGGCCCGCGACGGCGCCCACCTGGGCGGGCCGGTCCGAGACGTCGAGGGGGAGGGTGAGGACGATCGGGAAGAGCGCGCCGAAGGCCGCGCCCGCTAGCGCAGCCCAGGCCCACCCTCCGCCGGGGAGCAGCACGAGCGCGACCAGCGTCGCCGTCAGCAGGCTGCCGGCCGTGACGAGGTAGACGCGCCGGCTTCCCATCCGGTCGGCAAGCCACGGCACGAGCAACGTCGGGGGTAACGCCGCCACGTTCAGCACGGCGAGGAGCGAGCCTGCGCTGCTCTCGCTCCAGCCTCGCTCGACGTAGGAGTCCGGCAGCCACGCGTTGAGCCCGTAGTAGACGACGCTCATCAGACCGAAGATCGAGACGAGGCGCCAGGCGACCCCACTCCTCCACGGCAGGGCCGGGAGAGCGTCCGCACGCGCGTCGCGGCCCACCGTGCGGCGCGTCAGGACGAGCCAGGCGAAGACGAGCGCAGCCGTGCACGCAGAGAAGGCAACGAGGGTGCCGCGCCACCCGCCCGCCCCCTCGGCGAGAGGCACGGCGAGCGCCGTCGAGAGCGCCGAGCCGGCGCTGATCCCCGTGGCATAGACGCCGGTCGCGAACGCCGGGCGATGGGCAAACCGCTCCTTGACGGCAACCGGCATCAGGGCGCCGGCGAGGCCCATGCCGATGCCGACGGGAAAGGTGAGCAGCACGACGAGGGCGGCCCCCGGAGCAACGGCGCGAACGAGGCCGAAGCCGGCGATCAGCCCGAGGGCGACGGCGATCGCGAGGCGGGAGCCGACCCGCCGAGACAGGTACGGGGCGGGCGGGGCGAACAGGCCCATGCAGAGCACCGGGATCGTCCCGAGCAGCCCCGCGACCGCGTGCGAGATCGCCAGGTCCTCCTGGATGCGCGGGACGACCGGGGCGACGCCGACGAGCTGGGGGCGCAGCGCCAGCGCGGCGAGGAAGAGCGCCGCGAGCAGGCCGAGACCGCTCAGGTCGCGGCGAGCGCGCACGCTGCGCCTAGGCTGCGCGAACCGGATTCGTCAGCTCGCCGATCCCCTCGATCTCGATCGTCACCTCGTCGCCCGCCTGCAGCCAGACCGGTGGTTTCCGGAAGGCCCCGACCCCGGCCGGCGTGCCCGTCGCGATCAGGTCGCCCGGCTCGAGCGTGATCGCCTGCGTCACGAACGCGATCAGGTCGGCGACCCCGAAGACCATGTTCGAGGTGGACGAGTCCTGCAGGGTCTGTCCGTTCACGGTGCAACGGATAGCGAGGGCCTGCGGGTCGGGGACGTCCGCGGCGGGCACCAGCGTCGGGCCGACCGGGCAGAAGGTGTCAGGCGACTTCCCGCGCGTCCATTGGCCGTCCGAGAACTGGAGGTCGCGGGCAGAGACGTCGTTGACGCAGACGTACCCGCGCACCGCCTCGAGGGCGTTCTCGACCGAGACGTTCCGCACGCGCGCGCCGATCACAACGCCGAGCTCGGCCTCGTAGTCGACCTGCGTGGCGACCTCGGGGATCACGATCGGCTCGCCGGGCCCGATCAGCGCATTCGGCCACTTGGCGAAGAGCAGCGGGCGCTCGGGGAGCGGCACGCCCTGCTCGACCGCGTGATCGCGGTAGTTGAGGCCGATACAGACGATCTTCCCGGGGCGCTCGATCGGCAGCGGCACCGGGAGAACCTATCCGACTTGACGCCACGCGCCTCCCGGCCCCAAAGTACGAGCGTGGGGCGCAGCAGACTGAGAGTCCTGAACGAGGAGGAGGCGTACGCGCGCTGCTACGCCTCCCGCGACGACACGGTGAAAGTCGTGCGCGTCGAGCCGCGGCGGCCGCGCTTCCCGACGCGCGTCTCGGGCGAGGAGCTCCGGCTCCTTTTCGTGGAGCGCCTCGAGCGCCGCGATCCGCTCCCCAGACCCTGACGTCGTGACCGAGGCCGACGTCGCCGTTGTCGGCGTTGGCGTGCTGGGCGCCGCGACGTCCTTCGCCCTCGCCTCGCAAGGGCTCGACGTGGTGGCGCTCGAGCAGTTCGGTGTCGGCCACACGCGCGGATCGAGCCACGGCACGTCCCGCATCTTCCGGCTCGTGTACGACGACGCCCGCTTCGTGCGCCTGGCCAGAGAGGCCCTCGTGCTCTGGCGGGAGGTGGAGGAGGGAGTGAGCGAGACCCTGATCGAGCACACCGGCTCGCTCGACATCGGCGGCGACCTGACGGCCCACAGGGCGGCGCTCCGCGCGGAGGGAGTCGAGTTCGAGTCCCCGTCCGCCGACGAGCTGCGCCGCCGGTTTCCGCTCCTGCGACTCCCGGACCGCGAGCTCCTCTTCCAGGAAGACGGGGGCATCGTCCACGCGGGCCGCGCCCTGCGAACGCTCCTGCGCCTCGCGCAGAAGCGCGGCCTCCGCCTCCTCGAAAACACGCGAGTGGAGACGATCACGACGGACGGAGCCGGCGTCACGATCCAGGCCGGCCCAGCGGTGATCAGGGCGGGAGCGCTCGTCGTCACCGCAGGTGCCTGGGCCGCCCCGCTCCTCGCAAGGCTGGGCGTCGAGCTCGCGGTTCAGCCGACCCGTGAGACCGTCGCCTATTTCCGCCTGGACCCCGGACAGCGAGTCCCCACCGTCTACGACCATGCCACGCCCACCGCCGCGGAGCATTCCCTCCCGCGCGGCGGCCGGGGAGCCTACGCCCTGCCTGCCCCCGGGGTGGGCCTCAAGGTCGGGCTGCACCAGACCGGCGGCCCGGCTGACCCCGAGGAGGAGGGCAGACCTGATCCCGAGGCCGTGCGCACCGCTGCCGCCTGGGCTGCGAGCCGCTACGAGCTGGCCGACCCCTCCCCCGTCTCCGCCGAGA
>JACDAS010000045.1 GCA_013695295.1 Actinomycetota bacterium
GGCGAGCGATGGGCGATCGTGGATTCGAACCACGGACCTCCGCCTTATCAGAGCGGCGCTCTAACCGACTGAGCTAATCGCCCGCGTGGGGCCCGGGATTGTAGCCGGGTGCGCTGCCTACGGACTCGCGCTCTGGGCGAGTCGCTCCAGGGCCTCTGCGAGCTCCGCGAGCTCGTGCTCGTCGGCAAAGGGGATCTCCAGCCTGCCGGAGACCACGCGCGCGTCGAAGCCCGTGGCGCGCGCCGCCGCCACCTGCGCCCGTTCGGCGAGCTCCGGGTCGACCCGCTCGCGCCTGCGCGGCTTGGTTTGTGCCCCTGCCGAGCGGGCCGCCCGCTCGGCCGCGCGGACCGAAAGACCCTCGCCGACGATCCTGGCAGCAAGCCGTCGCCGCTCCTCGTGGCCCGGCACGGCGAGAACGGCTCTGGCATGCCCCTCCGTCAGCTCGCCACGCTCCACGAGCCCCAGCACGTCGGCGGGGAGCTCCAGCAGGCGCAGTCGGTTCGAGACCGAGGGCTTCGAGCGTCCTACCCGCTCGGCTACCTCGCCGAGCGAAAGCTCGAACTCGTCGAGCAGCACCGCGTACGCCCGCGCCTCCTCGACCGGGGAGAGCTGCTCCCGGGCGACGTTCTCGACCAGGCCCAGGAGGAGGCTCTCGCGGTCGCCGGCCTCCCGCACGACGGCCGGAACCGTCGCGAGCCCCGCCTCCCGTGCGGCCCGCCAGCGGCGTTCGCCGGCGATCAGCTCGAAGCCGCCCGCCGCCCTGGAGCGGACGAGCACGGGCTGCACGATCCCCTCCACGCGCACGGAGTCCGCCAGGCCGGCGGCCCGCTCGGCGTCGAAGTTTCGCCTCGGCTGGCGCGGGTTCGGGTGGATCAGCTCGACGGGGAGGTGCGCGAGCTGCGACTCGCCGGTGCCGAGCAGCACCTCGAGCCCGCGCCCGAGGCCCCGCCGGCTCGCCAGATTGCTGCTACCGGCGGCCGACAAGCTCCATCGCCACCTTCCAGTAGGCCTCCGCACCGGGCGAGTGGCGGTCGTAGGCGATCACGGGCAGGCCGTGGCTCGGCGCCTCCGCGAGACGTACCGACCGGGGCACCGCCGTGTCGAAGACCAGCGCGCCAAAGTGGCGCCGCAGCTCCGCGGACACGTCGGTGGAGAGTCGCGTCCGGCCGTCGACCATCGTCAGCAGGACACCGCTCAGCGTCAGCTTCGGGTTGAGCCGCGACCGGACCAGCTCGATCGAGCGGACGATCTGCGACACCCCCTCGAGCGCGTAGTACTCGGCCTGAACCGGGACGAGCACGCGATCGGCAGCCGCGGGCGCGTTCACGGTCAGCGGCCCCAGCGAGGGCGGGCAGTCGACGAAGACGAACGAGTACGTCTCGCCCGCGCGCTCGAGCGCGTGCGCGAGGAACCGCTCGGAGTCGTCCCGGCGTCCGAGCTCCACCGCCGCCCCGGCGAGCTCGGCCCTCGCGGGCACGAGATGGAGGTTCGCGAAGCGCGTCGGGCGGGCGAGCTCGGCCAGCGGTGCCCCGTCCAGAAGGTCGTAGCTCGAGCTGCCGTTCGCGCGCTCGCCGAGACCGGAGGTCGCGTTCGCCTGCGGATCGAGGTCGATGAGCAGGGAGCGCTCGCCCGCCTCGGCCAGGCACGCCGCGAGATTGACCGCGGTCGTCGTCTTGCCCACGCCACCTTTCTGGTTCGCGACGGCGTAGATCGTCCCCGTGGGCACCCGCCCGATCGTACTCAGGCGAGTGGACGTTTCCGGGCGACCCCTGGCCGCCGCGGAAACCCCGCCGGCGTCGGGCGCAGCTTGCGCAGGACGAGAAAGCCTGGGTGGACTTCGGGAGGCGCGCTCCCGAGAACCTCGGCCGCTCGCGCCACGTGCTCCGGGCGGGCGCTCGGCCCGACGTAGAGAACGGCCGCACCGCCGGGTCGGACGAGCGGTAGGCACCATTCGGCCGCGACGGCCGGCGCGGCGAGTGCCTTCGCGACCGCGATCCCGTAGGAGTCTGGCTCCTGCTCCTCGGCCCGTCCCCACACAACCCGTACGTTCGGGAACTCCACGGACATGAGCTCCAGCGCATCGCACTTGCGTCGGCTCGCCTCGAGCAGCGTCACCTCGCGGCCCGGGAGCGCCGCCGCGAGCGGGATCCCGGGAGCGCCGCCACCGGAGCCGACGTCGACGAGCGGGCCCGCGAACTCCTCGAGGAGCGGCAGGGCGCGCAGGCTGTCGTCGAGGTGGACGCGCCGAGCCCTGGCTGTGTCCCGGATCGAGGTCAACCCCGGCGTGGCGACGAGGGCGGCGAGCCAGCGCGCGAGGCGCGGGTCCTCAGGCACCCGTCGGCGCGACGACCACGTACCGGTTCGGCTCGGTGCCCTCGCTGCGGGTTTCGATACCCGGCTCGTCCTGCAGACGGAGGTGGACCACCTTCCGCTCGACAGCGCTCATCGGCTCGAGCTCGACCGCCGAGCCCTCGCGCAGTGCCCGCTCGGCGCTCCGCAGCGCAAGCGACTCGAGCGTCAGCCGCCGGCGCTCGCGGTAGCCGGCTGCGTCGATGACGATCGGCTTGCGGGCCTCGCGGGCCTCGCGCCAGACGATTGCGTTCACGAGGTGCTGGATCGCGTCGATCGTCTGCCCGTGCTTGCCGATCAGGAGCCCGGGGTCGTCGCCGACGCAAGACGCGGTCAGGCTCTCGGAGTCCTCGTCGATCCGGACCCGGCAGTGGACGCCGACGCCGGCCGCCAGGCGCTCGAGGAGCTCCCGCACCCCGGCCGCGAGCTCGCTGTCGCCGGTGGCGCGCTTATCCGCTGGCGGCTCCGCATCGGCGGCTCGGGCGATCGTCGCTACTACCTTGGCCGGCGCGTAGCCGACCCCGAGCAAACCGCGCTCGCCCTCCGAGACGACCTGGAAGCGAACGGAGCCCTTGTCGAGGCCCGGCTGAAGCCGGTCGAGCTCGCGAAGCGCGAGCCACTTCGCCTCTCCGACCGTCTCCCCGCTCGCCTCGACGGAGAGGTCCATCACCGACCTTCCCGGCGAGCGGGCATCGCTAGCGTCGAGCCCCCTTCTTCTTCCGCTTGACCCGTCGCGGCGGGCCGGCGGGAGCCTTCGGCGGTGGCGGCTTCGGCGCCTCGGTCCCGGCGCCATCGTCGCCGGCCGCGTCCTTCGGAGGCGTGCGTGAGGATCTCGGTGTCCGCGCCGGGGCGGCCGGCCCGCGGGGAACGAGCCGGCGCGTGACGAGACCCTGCCCTACCGTCCAGAGGTTGGTCGTCGCCCAGTAGAGGACGAGTCCGGTCGGGAAGCTGACCACGACGAAGAGGAACACGATCGGCAAGACCATCAGGATGTTCCGCTGCATCTTGTCCATGGTCGCCGCCATGAAGTAGGTGGAGGCGAGCTGGCTGCCGGCGTAGATCACGAGCAGCATCGGGCCCCAGCCCTCACTCGCCTTCTCGGTGATGTCGACGAGCCCGAGCCAGTCGAGGCTCGACCCCGGATAGTCCGGGAAGACCTCCTTGTCGAAGTCTCGGAGCACGAAGTAGAGCGCGAAGAACACGGGCAGCTGCGGGATCATCGGCAGGCACGCCGAGGCCGGGTTGATCTTGTGCTCGCGGTAGAACTTCATCACCTCCTCGTTCATCCGCTGCCGGTCGCCCTTGTACTTGCGCTGGATCTCCTTCATCTCCGGGGCGTAGTGCTGGAGCCGTTGCATCGAGTGGATCTGCCGCACGGTCAGCGGGACGATGAGCATCCGCACGATCACGGTCAGCCCTACGATCGACCAGGCCCACGGCAGCCCGATCGAGGTGTGCAGCCACTTCAGAACCTCGGTGAGGACGTTCTCGAACGGGGTCAGGATCCCGGCGATCACTCGGCTCGCTCCCTGGCCGGAGTGCCCGCGGGCATCGGCGCGTAGTCGACGCCGCCGTGCGACCACGGGTTGCAGCGAAGAATCCGCCAGGCCGCGAGCGCCGAGCCGCGCAGAAGGCCCTTCGCCCGCAGGGCATCGATCGCGTACTGCGAACAGGAGGGGTGGTACTTACAGGAGCGCGGGAAGAGCAGGCCGAGCGAGTACCGGTACGCGTGAACGAGCGCCACGCCGAGGAATCTCACGCGGATGCCTTTCCGAGCACCTCGTCCAGGCGCTCACCGAGCCACTCGAACCCCCGCGCCTCGGTGGCGTCGGGCAGCCCCGGCCTCGCTACGAGGACGTAGTCGGCGCCAGACGGCACCCGGTCGAGCCTCGTGCGCCAGGCCTCGCGCAGCTGCCGCTTGATCCGGTTTCGCGTGACCGCCGTGCCGACCGCACGGGGCACCGCCAGCCCCAACCGGGGCTCACCCTCGTCGTCCCGGCCGAACCAGTAGAGGACGAGGAACCTCGTCGAGACCGACCGACCGCGCCGGTAGACGGCGTCGAAGTCGCGGGAGCGGGAGAGGCGGTTTCGCCGGTGCACGGTCGTCGGGATCGCAGGGCCCCCGGCACGCTAGATGGTTGATCGGAACTTCGCGCACCCGCAGGGCCACCAGCTGCGCTGCGTGAAGTTCCGATCAAGCATTTAGGCGGAGAGCCGCTTGCGGCCCCTTGCGCGCCGGCGCTTCAGGATCGCTCGGCCAGCGCGCGTGGCCATGCGGGCGCGGAAGCCATGCTTGCGCTTGCGGCGTCGTACGTTTGGCTGATACGTCCGCTTCAAGAGAAAAAGGTCGGAAAGAGGAGAGACCGCGAGCGTGCGGTGGGCCGAAGTATAGAGGACCGGTCCCACGCCCCGTTGTCCACAGCCAGAGGGCCTGCAACGGGCATCGAGACGCGGGACGCGGTGCCGCCTGGGCAGGAAACCCGTTGCCCGAGAGGACACTTTTCCACAGGTGTGGAGAGTCGTGTGGACGCACCTCGAAATGCCTGCAATTTGCGATCTTTTGGCCTTCCGCGAATACCCTGCGCGAGCCATTGTAGGACGTTTTCGACGCTGCTATGCTCGCCGCTTCGTTCACCCCGATCAAGGAGCTCGGCGCGCGCGTGAAGGAAGTGGGAGAGCTGAGCGCACAGTCGCTCTGGGGCGAGGTCGCCGGCAGGCTGAAGGGGGCGCTGAACGAGGGCACCTACCGCACCTGGTTCGGCGAAGCCGGCGCCGTCGAGCTCACGGACGAGGCCTTCGTCCTCGCCGTCCCGAATGACTTCACCCGCGAGTGGATCGAGGGCCATTTTCTGGGCCTGATCCGCGCTGCGGTCCGCGACGAGACGGGTGAGGAGCGGCGCATCCAGCTGAGCGTGCGCGAGCGCCGCGCGCCGGCCGGCGCCACCGAGGAGCCGGCGGCCGGGCCGGTGGCTGCTGCAGCGCCGAAGGCCGCGCCCTCCGGAATGAACCCGAAGTACGTCTTCGACAGCTTCGTGATCGGCTCGTCGAACCGCTTCTCGCACGCCGCGGCGCTCGCCGTCGCGGAATCTCCTGCCCAGGCCTACAACCCGCTCTTCATCTACGGGGGCACCGGCCTCGGCAAGACCCATCTCCTGCAGGCGGTCGCGCAGTACGTACTCGAGCACCAGGGCTCGATGACCGTCCGCTACACCACGAGCGAGACGTTCATGAACGACTTCATCAACTCGCTCCGCGACAAGCGGATTGAGGGCTTCAAGCAGCGCTACCGCACCTACGACGTGCTCCTGATCGACGACATCCAGTTCTTCGAGCACAAGGAGCGGATTCAGGAGGAGTTCTTCCACACCTTCAACTCGCTGTACGAGGCCGGTAGCCAGATCGTCATCTCCTCGGACCGCCCCCCGCGCGAGATCTCCACCCTCGAGTCGCGACTGCGCTCCCGGTTCGAGTGGGGGCTGATCACGGACATCCAGCCCCC
>JACDAS010000049.1 GCA_013695295.1 Actinomycetota bacterium
ACTACAGCGCCCTGCTGCTGCCCGCGCTCGCACGCCGGGTCGAGGTCGAGATCGCCCGCCCTGGTCGTTTCCGCTCCCGACCGCGTGGGGACGTCGCTCTCTACCACGTCGGCAACGACCCCGAGGCACACGGCTGGATCGTCGACGCGCTGCGCCGGCGGCCCGGAGTGGTCGTGCTGCACGAGTTCGTCCTCCACCACCTCGTCTCGGGGCTGACGCTCGCCCGGGGCGACTCGGCCGGGTACCTGGACGCGCTCGAGCGTGAGCACGGCCTGGTCGGGCGGCTGCTCGGCTACGCGGTGCTCGACAACCGGATCCCCCCGCTCTGGGAGACGAGGCCGGAGGACTTCCCGCTCGCGGGCGGGGTGCTCGAGCTCGCCACCGGCCTGGTCGTGCACTCGCGGTACGTCGAGGGCCTGGCTCGGGCGGCGGGCTTCGAGCGGCCAATCTGGCGGATCCCGCACCCCGCCTGGGAGCCGCCCGCAGTGCCCGCTGCGGACGTCGGCGGGGCCCCCCTGGTCGGCTGCTTCGGGAACCTGAACGCGAGCAAGCGCATCCCGCAGCTGCTCGAGGCCTTTGCGAGCCTGCACCGTCGGCGGCCCGCCGCGCGGCTCCTCCTCGTCGGGGCGGTCGCGCCGCGCTTCGACCTCGACCGGCGGCTGGAGCGCCTGCAGCTCGGGGACTCGGTCCAGCGAGAGGCCTACGTGGACGGGGCCAGGCTCTGGGCGCTGATGGCGGCCTGCGACGTGTGCGTCAACCTCCGGGCCCCGACGATGGGGGAGACGTCGGGAACCGCGATCCGGGCGCTCTCCCTGGGCAAGCCGCTCGTCGTCAGCGAGGTGGGCTGGTTCGCCGAGCTGCCGGGGGCCGCGGCCGTGAAGGTGCCGGTCGACGAGTCGGAGACCGAGATGCTCGAGGCAGCACTGGAGCTCCTGGCGCGGAGCCCCGAGACCCGCGCGGCGATGGGGAGTGCAGCCCGCGCGACCGCCCTCGCCGAACACGACCTCGAACGGGTCGCGGAGGCGTACGCCGCGGCGCTCGAGCAGGCAGCCGGCGGGGCCGCCGTCGCCGAGGCCGTCGCCTCGGACGTGGCGCGAGCGGCTTCCGAAATCGGGATCGAGCCGACCGACCCCGAGGTCGCCGAGCTCGGCCGCCGGCTGGGCGAGATCGGCCTTGGCCGGTAGGGCCGCGACGGCCCGGCGCCCGCGGGTGCTCGCGCTGCCGCTCGTGCGCGCAATTCCGGCCTGGGCGTGGCTCACCGGGCTCGTCGCGGTGTCGACTGTCGTCCGCTACGGGCTCGGTCGCCGGATCGTCGCGCCGTGGATCTTCGTCGACGAGCTGATCTACTCGGAGCTCGCGAAGAGCTTCGCCGACGGTGGCCGGTTCCTCGTCCGGGACCATGCGACCGCCGCCTACGGCATCGTCTACCCCGTCCTGATCGCGCCCGCCTGGGCCCTCTTCGCCGCGGTCCCGGACGCCTACGCCGCCGCGAAGGCGATCAACGCCCTTGTGATGTCGCTCGCGGCCGTGCCCGCGTACCTCCTCGCGCGGCGGCTGCTCGGGCCGGGGCTCTCGCTGCTCGCCGCGGTGCTCACCGTCTCGGTCCCGTCGATGGTCTACACGGGCGTCCTCATGACGGAGAACGCCTTCTATCCGCTCTTCCTCTGTGCCGCGCTCGCGCTCGTGCTCTGGCTCGAGCGGCCGACGCCGGTGAGGACGCTGCTCCTCCTCGGCCTCTGCGGCGTGGCGTTCCTCACCCGCGCACAGGCGATCGCGCTCGTTCCCGCGGTCCTGACGGCGCCGCTCCTGCTCGCGGGACGGGCAGCCTGGCGCCGGTACCGCCTCCTCTACGTCCTCGTCGGCGCCGGAGCGTTGCTCGTCGTGGTCGTCCAGGCGGCGCGCGGGGCGTCTCCGCTCGGCGTGCTCGGCGCCTACCAGGTGGCGAGCGAGCGCCACTTCGAGGTCTCCGACGTCTCCCGCTGGTTCCTCTACCACGTCGCCGAGCTCGACCTGTCGCTCGGGATCCTCCCGTTCGCCGCGCTGATCGTGCTCGCGGGCCTGGGGCGGCGCCTGCCGTACCCCGCGCGGGTCTTCGTGGCCGCCGCTGTGCCGCTCGCGTTCTGGCTCGTGCTCGAGGTGGCGGCGTTCGCCTCGGTCGAGTCCCTGCGGATCGAGGAGCGGAACATGTTCTACGTCGCCCCGCTCTTCCTGATCGCGCTCCTCGTCTGGATCGACCAGGGCCTGCCCAGGCCACCGGGGCTGGTGGCGGCCGCTGCGATCGTCGCCGCGGTGCTGCCGGGCGTGCTCCCCTACCACACGCTGATCAACCTGAACGCGGTCTCGGACACGCTCGCGATCCTGCCGGTCTGGTCGCTCCACCCTTCACCCTTCACGCTCGACGAGCTGCCGGCGGTGGTGATGCTCGGGTCGGCCGCGGCGGCGCTCGTGCTCTACTTCTGCCCGCGCCGCTACGCCCTCGCGCTGCCCGCGCTCGTGCTCCTGTACTTCGTCGCCTCCTACAAGCCCGTCGAGGGCAAGCACCGGGCCGCGGCGCTCGGAGCCCTCTTCGCCGGGATCACGAACCCGCACCGCGACTGGATCGACCGTGCCGTCGGGCGGGACGCCGATGTCGTGGCGATCTGGTCCGGGAACACCGAGCGACAGGTGATCTGGGAGAACGAGATCTTCAACCGCAGCGTCGGCACCGTCTACGACCTCGCGCCGCGCTTCTCGGCCGGGGTAGCCGAGACCTCGGTCTCCCTGGATCGCCGGACGGGGCTGCTACTCGCCGGAGGCCGCTCCGTCCGGGCACGCTACGCGCTCGCCGACGGCTCGGTGGCGCTCCAGGGGAGCGTGGTCGCGCGAGACGTGCACAAGGGCGTGCTCCTCTACAGGGTGGACGGGGCGCTGCGGCAGGTCTCACGGGTCGAGGGGCTCTACCCGCAGGACACGTGGTCCGGGCCGAGCGTGACCTACACCCGCCTGGCCTGCGGAGGCGGGGTGCTCACCGTGCTGCTCCAGAGCGACCCTGGCCTGTTCGAACGCGCGCAGACGGTGACGGCGTCGGTTCGAGGCCGGCGGGTCGCCCGGGTGCAGGTGGAGCCGGTGGGGACGCGCGTGCTCCGCGTCCCGCTCGAGGCGAGCGGCGGAACGTGCGTCGCCCGCTTCGAGATCTCCCCGACCGCGATTCCGGCGGTCGTGACCGGTGGCAAGAGTCAGGACGCGCGCGTGCTGGGGATCCACTTCAACCGCTTCTCGTACGCGCCGCCGGGGTGAGGATCGCTTTCGACGTCTCTCCGCTCTCGCACCCGCGGACGGGGATCGGCAACTACATCATGGGCTCCCTCGCCGGGCTCGCGCGCGCAGCGGGCGCGGACCACGAGCTCGTCGCCTTCGCGCCGACGAGCCCGCAGGGACTCCGGGCGATCCCGCAGGCGCTCGCCGGGATCCCGGCCTCGCTCTCACTCCGGTTCCTGCCGTTCGCACACCACTGGCGGCAGGCGTGGAGCCGGCTCGGGCGACCGGCCCTGGAGCGATTCCTCGGCCCGGTCGACGTCCTGCACTTCTCGGATTGGATGTACCCGCCGCAGCGGGGCGGGGTCCGCGCGACGACGGTGCACGACCTCGTACCGCTTCGGTTCCCGGAGTGGGCGACGCCCCGGACTCGCCGCATGCACGGGGCGAAGTACGCGAACGCTGCCCGCACCTGTCACCTCCTCTTCTGCAACTCCGAGGCGACGGCCCGGGACGTGCGGGAGCGGCTCGGCGTCGAGCCGGAGCGGCTGCGGGTGGCCTATCCGGGGGTCGGGGAGGCGTTCGGCCCGGACGGGGATCGCGCCGAGCTCGACGGGCCGTATGCCCTCACCGTCTCGACCCTCGAGCCCCGAAAGAACCTCGAGACGCTCGTCGAGGCTCACCGGCTGCTCGCGGGGACGCTCTCACTCGCGGTCGCGGGCGGCGAGGGTTGGGGGCCGCAGCCGCTCCTCGACCGCCCGGGCATCCGGCGCCTGGGATTCGTCGAGAACGAGGAGCTCGCGCGCCTCTACCGCGGGGCCGCGGCGTTCGTCTTTCCGTCGCGCTTCGAGGGGTTCGGAATCCCGGTGCTCGAGGCGATGGCGAGCGGCGTCCCGTGCGTCGTCTCCTCACACCCCTCGCTCGACGAGGCCAGCGGGAATGCGGCCGTTCGAGTCGACCCCGAGGACGCCGCGGCGATCGCGGCCGGGATCGAGCGGGCCCTGAGGGAACGGGGTGAGCTCGTCCCGCGCGGCCTTGCCCACGCCGCGCGCTTCAGCTGGGACGGGACGGGCCGCGTCCTACTCCGGGGCTACGAGGAGGCGCATGCCGGTCTCTGACCGGCTGCGGGTCGGTCTGGACGTGGCGGCGCTCGCCCAGACGCGGGCGGGGACGGCGCGATACGTCAACGGCCTCCTCGAGCATGCTCCGGTCGACTACGTCCGGCTCGGCTGGGGTGGGAGCGGAAGGCTCGCCGCGGCGGCGCGCGACGTGATCTGGTACCCCGCCTGGCTCCCGGAGACGGCGGCGCGGGCCGAGATCGACCTGCTCCACTGCCCGACCTTCAGAGCCCCGCTCGGGGGTGAGGTGCCGCTCGTCGTTACGGTTCACGACCTGGCCGTCCTGCGCCACCCGGGGACGTTCAACCGCTGGACGCGCGCCTACAGCCGCGTCGCCGTCCCACGGGTGGCCGGGGCGGCCGAGCTCCTGATCGCCGTGTCGGAGTTCACGAAGCGCGAGCTCGTCGAGCTGCTCCGCGTGCCGGAGCGCAAGGTGCGGGTAATCCCGAACGGGGTCGGCGAGCCGTTCTCCCCCGCCGGGCCCGCGGCCGGCGGCGACTACGTCCTGACCGTCGCGACGCTCGAGCCGCGCAAGAACCTGGAGCGACTGGTGGTCGCGACCGAGCGGCTCGGGGTGGAGCTTCGGGTGGCCGGCGCGCGAGGCTGGGGTCGCGTCCGGCTCGGCGGCGATCGCGTCCGCTGGCTCGGCGAGCAGCCCGACGAGGCGCTCGCCGGGCTCTACCGGGGTGCGGCCTGCGTTGCCTACCCGTCGCTCTACGAGGGCTTCGGGCTTCCCCTCGTGGAGGCGATGGCCTGCGGGACGCCGGTCGTCACGAGCGCCGGCGGCGCCCTCGAGGAGGTCGCGGGCGGCGCGGCGGTGCTCGTCGACCCGCTCGAGCCGGGGTCGATCGCGGCGGGAATCGAGCGCGCCGTGGCCTCCCGCGACCGCCTGCGTCGAGCGGGCCTCGCACGGGCCCGCGACTTCGACTGGGCCGCGACGGCACGGGCGACGGTCGACGTCTACCGGGAGCTGGCTGCATGAGCGCGCCGCTCGTGGTGGTGGACGCCGACGTGCTCGGCCGCCAGCGAACCGGGGACGAGACGTACGTCGAGAATCTCCTCCGCGAGCTGCCCAAGGCCGCTGCCGGAGCGTTCCGACTCGCAGCCGTCACCCGCCACCCCGGTCTGGTGCCGGCGGGGGTCGAGCCGGTCCACCTGCCCGCGCACGTCCAGGAGCTGCGGATGGCCTGGTCGCTGCCGCGGCTCCTCGCCCGCCTGCGGCCGGCGCTCGCCCACTTCCAGCATTCGCTGCCTCTGCGCTGCCCGTGCCCGGCCGTGGTCACCGTGCACGACCTCTCGTTCGAGCGCGACCCGGGTTTGATGGGCCGCCTCGACCGCCTGACCTTTCGCCTCGCCGTCCCGCGGTCGGCCCGGCGGGCCGCGCGGGTGCTCGCCGTCTCCGAGCGGACGAAGCGGGATCTGGTCGAGCTGTACGGCATCCCACCCGGTCGGATCGCCGTGACGCCGAACGGGGTCGACCCGGCGTTCGGCCCGGGGGTCCCGCACGAGGACGGGTACCTCCTGTTCGTCGGGGCGCTCCAGGCGCGCAAGGATCCCCTCGCGGCCGCGAGCGCCGCCGCGACGCTCGGCCGGCAGCTCGTGGTCGTCGGGCCGCGCAAGGACAAGGCCCTCGCCCAGGAGCTCGAGCGGCGGGGAGCCGACCTGCGAGGGTACGTCTCGAAGCCCGAGCTGGCGGAGCTGTACCGCGGCGCCGCATGCCTCGTCCTGCCCTCGCGCTTCGAGGGGTTCGGCCTGCCGGTGCTCGAGGCGCTGGCGAGCGGCACGCCCGTCGTGGCCGGCCCCGACGCCGCGCTCCGCGAGGTCGCCGGCGATGCGGCGCTCTATGCGGCGAATGACGACCTCGCGGCGACGATCGAGCGGGCGATCGCCGAGCGGGAGCGGCTGCGCGCCGCCGGCTTCGAGCGCGCGAAGATGTTCAGCTGGGCCGAGACCGCGCGCAAGACCGTCGCGGCCTACCGGGAGGTGCTCGGGCTGTGAGGATCTCGGCAGTCGTCGTCTCGCACGGACACGCGGCGGAGCTCGCCGAGTCGCTGCCCGCACTGCTCCCGCAGGTGGACGAGGCCGTCCTCGTCTCGAACGTCCCGGGCAGTGTCGGCGAGGTGCCGCCGGGAGTGATCCTGGTCGAGAACACAAGGCCGCTCGGCTACGCGGCAAACCTCAACGTCGCGATCGCGCG
Organism: Actinomycetota bacterium; assembly: GCA_013695295.1. GTDB lineage: Bacteria > Actinomycetota > Thermoleophilia > Gaiellales > Gaiellaceae > JACDAS01. The sequence goes on from JACDAS010000049.1 coordinate 6,550, forward strand.
GACGAGCGGGCGCTTTGTCTTGGTCTCGAACCCCGACGCCGTGCCCGAGCCGGGCGCCGTCTCGACGCTCGCGCGCTTCGCGGAGGCCCACCCGCGCTGCGGCGTCGCGGCGCCGAGGCTGCTCGACCCCGACGGCTCGCCCCAACCGTCGCGGCGCCGCTTCCCGACGGTCGCCGGCACGCTTGTCAGACGTACGCCCCTCCGGCTCCTCTTCCCGCCGCTCGAGCGCCAGCGGGCCCACTACGGGCTCGAAGAGCGGCCGACCGAGCCCGTGCTGGCCGACTGGATGCTCGGCGGTTCGCTCCTTCTGCGCCGGGAGATGCTCGACGAGCTCGGGGGCTACGACGGGGGCTTCCGGATGTACGGCGAGGAGATCGACCTCTGCTACCGGGCCGCGAAGGCAGGCTGGGAGCGCTGGTACGTGCCCGAGGCCGTCGTCCGCCACCGCTGGGACGCGCTCACCGATCGGAGCTTCCTGACCCGGCGGACGCTCTGGCACTGGCGGAGCGTCGCCCGCTTTGTCCGCAAGCACCCCGAGCGGCTGCTCGCCCTGCGATGACCACCGAGAAGTACGGGCCGCAGGCAGACCGGTGGACGGAGGAGGCCTACGCCGACCCAGCGCGTTACCTGGCGCGCCGCGCCGACCTGGTCGTCGGGCTGGGGCCGAGGCTCGAGGCCGGCGAGTCCGTGCTCGATCTCGCCTGCGGCGACGCCGGCCTCGCCGAGCCGTTGCTCGCGCGCGGTCTGCGCTACCAGGGGGTCGACCTGAGCCCGGAGATGGTCGCGGCAGGGCGCCACCGGCTCGGAGCCCGCGCGCGGGTCACGCTCGGAGACCTGAACACGTACGCGCCGGCGGGACCCGTGGCCGCCGCGACCTGCTTCCGGGCGATCTACTACGCGTGGGACCGGGTCGCGTTCTTCCGCCACGTGGCCTCGTTCACGGAGCGGAAGCTCGTCTTCGACCTCAACCCGAGGCAGTACCGAGTCGAGGACGTGCAGCGTGATCTGGCGCAGGTCGGCTTCCGCCGGCTCGAGCTGAGGCCGTTCTTCGCGCCCCAGACGCGGGCCCTGCCGGGGCCGCTCGCGGCTGCGCTCGAGCTGGCCGAGCGGTCGGGCCCGCTCGCGCGAGCGCTGCTGCGGCTCCGCTTCACGTACGTGTGCGCGGCGAGCCGCGGCTGACGCGCCCCCTGCCGCGCTAGCGAAGCCCCCACCGCTCGCCCGCCCGCCGCACGATCACGCGGAGCGTCTCGCCGACGCCCCGGTCGCCGTCGGTCGTCACCACCTCGCCGAGGCCGTCTCGCTCGGAGATCCCTCGGTAGCCGATGAAGTGGTTGAAGCCGGCGTAGAGCGAGAAGGCCGCACACAGCGTCAGCACCGCGACGGCGCCAACCCGCCAGCGCCGCACGAGCTCGGCGGCGCCGAGCAGGTAGACCGGAAAGAGCGCCGCGAGGAAGCGCTGCGAGAACGAGAAGCCGTTCGTCCAGAAATCGCCCCAGAGTGCGTGGATGGCGACGAGCGAGGCTGCGGAGACACCGAGCCCGAGCAGGAAGCGACGGCGCTCCGGGCGGGCCGAGGCGAGGAGCAGGAACCCGACCGCGGCGAAGGCGGTCAGCGGCGTCCAGAGGAAGAGCCCCCGACGGACGCTGAAGAGCATCCGTGCGGGTGCGGGCAGGTCGAAGCGGACCCCGAGCTTGTTCCGCAGGCACTGCGACCAGTCGATGCGGTACTTCGGCCGGTCGGGGCAGGGATCCGAGATCCCGAGGCCCGCGGCGAGCACCCGCGGGGCGACGGCGGTGGCGCTCGTCTCCTCGCGCCGCTCGAAGGGGATGTCACGGGCCGGCGGCAGCGCGAACATGACGCCGCCGACTACGACGAGCGCGACGGCCACGCGCCGGACCGCGCCCCACTCGCGCTGAAGCGCAAACGGGAGCAGCATCCCCGGCACGAGCGCGACGTTGGCGTAGCGGAGCGAGACGAGGAACGCCAGACAGGCTCCGAGCCCCACGAGCACCCTGGTCGACGGCGCCTCGACGGCCCGGAGCAGGAGCCACGCCGCGGCCGTCAGCGCCAGCGCGTCGACCGCATGCTTGTACGAGGGCTGGAACGCCGTGTAGTAGAAGAGCGGCGAGCCGAAGACCGCGAGCAGCAGGACGGCGGGGCCCGAGGGCAGCTCCAGCCGCCGCAGGAGCCGCCAACCGAGCCAGAGCGTCAGCACGAGCGCGGCGTTCGAGGCGACTCCGATCGACATCTCGCGAAGCGGTGCGCCCAGCACCGTGGCCGGCCCCACCGCCGCGTCGACCGCGCGCGCGGCCACGTATAAGGGGGCGTTGAAGAACGCGACGCCGAACTGGTAGGCGTAGCCCGCCGGAGCGACGTCCTCCCCGAGGAAGCGGCGCAGGAAGTCGTAGTAGACGAGCCCGTCGTTCGCGACGCGAAACGACGCAAACGTGAGCGCAAACAGCCCGTACAACGCGAGCGCGAGGCCCATGCCACGCGACCAGAACCGCGCCTCGCCCAGGTAGAGCG
>JACDAS010000057.1 GCA_013695295.1 Actinomycetota bacterium
GACAGATCGTCGAACGCGCCGAGGCCCGAGTTGACGGTGATGATCTGGATGCCCTTTCCCGCCGCCTTTCTCAGCGGATCCTTCAACGCGCTCGCGTCCGGCACCGACGTGGCGATCACCTTCGCGCCCGAGGCGATCGCCGCGTTGAGCCCCGAGACCTGCTTGGCGACGTTGTTGTTCGCGTACACCTGCGTGACGCTGACGCCGCGGCTCCTCAGGTCCTTCGCGGCCTGATCGACGCCCTTCTTGAACACAGACCAGAACGACCCGGTGTCTCCGTGCGTGACGACCGCGACCTTGATGCGCGTCGTCGCCTGTCTCCCACCGAACGCCACTGCCGGCGCGCCGAGCATGGTGACGCCTGCGGCGGCGAGGCCGCCGCTGACGAGGAGCCCGCGCCGCGTTAGCTGCGGCGAGTCCGGGCCGTCATCCTCTTCTACGTACAGGTCTTCGATGTTCATCGTGTGCTCGTCTCCTTCCATCCGAATACGGGACCTTGGGATTCTCAACCAGCGACGGCCTGAGCGCTATTCACCTCCTCGATCGAGACTGGGCGCCGCTCCGCCCGGGACCAGTCGGCGGCAAGGGCGACCACGAGAGCCGCGCGGGCCTCGGCCAGCGTGCACGGGCTCGGGCCGCCGTCGCGCACCGTCGAGACGAAGGCCGCGAGCTCGAGGCGATACGCGGCCTCGAAGCGTTCGAGGAAGTTCCGGTAGCCCGCCTCGAGGGACTGCGCCGCACCGGGCTCGACGGAGCGGATAGGGCTACGTGCGCCGATGCCGACCGTGATGCTGTCGGCGGTGCCGAACACCTCGAGTCGCACGTCGTAGCCGAGCGGATCGTGGCGCGTCCCCGAGAGGATGCCGAGCGCGCCGCCGCTCAGCCGGAAGGCTACGACGGCGGTGTCGACGTCGCCATGGCGCTGGAACCAAGGGGTCTCGCGGACGGCGCCGTCGGCGTACACCTCGACGATCTCTTCTCCGCTGACGTAGTGCACCGCGTCGAAGTCGTGGATGTGGAGGTCGCGGAAGATGCCGCCTGCCGAGGCGACGTACGCCTCGGCAGGCGGGGCGGGATCGTGGGTCGCTGCGTGGACGACGAGCAGGTTGCCCAGCGCCCCGCGTGCGACCTCACCGTGCGCGGCGACGTAGCCCGCGTCGAAGCGGCGTTGGAAACCGATCTGAACGAGGATCCCGGCCTGCTCGACCTCGGCGACGAGATTGTCCATCGTCGCGACATCGAGCGCCACCGGTTTCTCACAGAAGGCCGGCAGGCCCGCCTCTGCCGCGAGGCGCAGCATGGGCGCGTGCGCCGGCGTCGCCGTCGCGATCACGAGTGCGTCGATACCGGCCTCGACGAGGGCCTCCGGCGTGTCTGCCACCTCGGCGCCGACCTCGCTCGCGACTCGGCTCGCATGGACGAGGTCGGAATCGGTGACCGTCACCGACGAGACGTCCGCGAGTGCCCGCAGCGTCCGGACGTGAAAGGCACCGATTCTGCCGACTCCGACCACGCCCACATGGAGGCCCGCTACCATGGAAGCGGTTACCGTAAGCGGTTACATGATCTTTGTCAAGCGAATCGGGCAAGTCGAGCCTCGAACGACGAGCTGGGGCTCGAGCAGGTGCAACCGCTGCGCCGCGGCACGGCCCCCCGCGAGGTCGAGCAGCAGTTGCGTCGCGCGCTGCGCGATCTCGAACGCCGGCTGGTGCACGGTGGTCAGGGGCGGCGTCGTATGGCCGGCGAGTCGAAGATCGTCGAATCCGACCACCGAGACATCGTCCGGGACGCGACGCCCGCTCTCGGCGATCGCGTGCATGACCCCGAGCGCGGACAGGTCGTTGGCGGCAAAGACGGCCGTCAGCTGCGACGCACCGAGGAGCGACCGCGTGGCCTCGTACCCGCCCTCCTCGGTGAAGCCACCGACCGCAACGAGCGCAGGATCGCGCTCGACGCCCGCCGCGGCGAGCGCATCGCGATATCCCTTGACCCGCTCGTCGCTGATGCGTAACCCCGGCGCGCCCGCGACGTGCGCGATCCGTGTGTGCCCAAGCGCGAGCAGGTGCTCGGTGGCCAGCCGCGCACCGAGTCGATTGTCCACCTGGACGAGCGGGACCGAGGTCGAATCGATGTCACGGTCCAGGCAGACGATCGGCAGGCCCTCGCGGACGAGCTCGGTGATCCGCTCGGGCGGCAGCACGAGCCCGTCGACGAGGACGCCGTCCACTTGTTTCGCCCGCAGAAGGCTCAGGTACTGCTCCTCTCGCTCGGGATCGCCCTCGGTCGTGCACAGCAGCATCGCCGAGCCGGCAGCGAGCGCCCGCTCCTGGATCCCGCTGACGAGTGCCGCGTAGAACGGATTCGCGATGTCCGGCAGGAGCAGGGCGATCGTCTGCGTCGACTTGGTGACGAGGCTGCGCGCGACCGTGTTCGGCCGGTATTTGAGTTGCCGCACCGCAGCGTCGATGGCCGCACCTGTCGCGGGCGCGATCTGCCCCGAGCCGTTGAGCGCGCGCGAGACGGTCGCCGTCGACACACCGGCCAGGCGCGCCACGTCGTAGATCGTCGGGCGTGCGCTCACCCTGCTCAGGGTAGCGTAAGCGGTTTCAGAAACCGCTTCCGCACCCGCAGAGAGCCGCCGCTTCGATGATGGCCCTCGAGACGAGGGCAGTTGGGGCGCATTTCCACGGCGCCTGTTGTCGTTGCATCGGGCTCTGCGCCGCGGCCGGAGCGGAGGCGACGGCCGCGGTGCAGCACGGGTTCAGCCGTTGAACGGCCGGACGAGCGGATTCTTGCCTCCGTAGATCCCGTCGGGGTTGGGGTACCAGCTCCAGAGGTGCAGGGTGACGAGATCGGGATGCCAGAAGCCGAAGGCAGAGCCGCTTTCCGGGCTCGTCGTTGCACTAAAGAGCCGCTGGCGCACACGGTCGCGCGCGTCGACGACGCGAGGCGCGCACTGCAGAGCGTGTCCATCATCAGATGATCCCGCGTCGAAGCGCGTAGACCGCGGCCTCGAGGCGGTTGGCGACCTCCAGCTTGTGCAGGATCGACGCGATGTGGTTCTTGACGGTCTTCGGGCTCAGGAACAGCTCGGTCGCGATCTCCGTGGTGTCCTTCGCGCGCGCCAGCAGCTTCAGGACCTCGACCTCCCGTGGGCTCAGGGTGCGCTCCGATGCCTCGCTCAGCTTTTCGGTCGGGCCGCCCAGCCGGAAGCGCCTGATCAGCTTCGTTGCGATGCTCGGCGCGATCACCGATTCACCGTCGGCCGCCGCACGGATGCCCGCGGCCAGCTCCTCCGGAGAACACTGCTTGAGCATGTACCCGCACGCCCCGGCCATGATGGCGTCGACGACATCCGTCTCGTCCGCGGAGCCGGTCAGAACCAGAACTTGAGTCGAGGGCACGCTCCGGACGATCCGCTCGATTGCCTCAACCCCGGTCATGCCTGGCATGTCGAGGTCCATCGAGACGACGTCAGGCGACAGCTGCTTCGCCAGGCGAACGGCATCCCAGCCGTCGGCCGCGTCTGCGACGACCTCGAACCCCTGCTCCTTGAGCAGGCCGCGAAGTGCGCAGCGGAAGATGTCGTGGT
>JACDAS010000066.1 GCA_013695295.1 Actinomycetota bacterium
CGAACTTGCCGAGGTTCGTGACGACGAAGGTCACTTTCCCGGGCCGGATCGCGCTCGCCTCGGCTACGAGAGTCCACTCCCCCATCGCGACCACGAGCCCACCGGCTCGCGGGTCGACCGGAGCGGCGACCGCCGTCCGGGCAGCGGGACCAAGCACGGACGCGCCGGCGGCCGCGGCTAAAGCAGCCGCAACCACGGCGAGACGAACAGAAACTGACGCGTGCGCATCGAACGACCCCCCTACTCCTCGAATGATCGAAGAACACTACGCCCCTGCCCCAGGACCGGTTTTCGCCCCGGCTACACTCCCGGCTTCCAGCCCTCTTAGCTCAGTTGGTAGAGCACCTCCATGGTAAGGAGGGGGTCGACGGTTCGAGTCCGTCAGAGGGCTTTTTGCGATTTGCGGGGGTTTCAGCGAGAGTTACAGTGCCGCACGCAACCGTGATGGTGCCAGATCCGTGCCCGAACGTCACCGTTTCTCCGCAGCCGGCTCGACGGTCCGCGCGTCGTAGGCGTTCAGGAGCCCGAGCTCGAACTCCTCAGCGTCCGGCGCCAGGTGGCCGTAGGTCTGGTCGATCATGTCGAGCGACGTCCCCATGCGGCGCGCGAGCGTAAAGAGACCGACGCCGGCGGCGAGCGACCAGGTCGCATAGGTGTGCCTCAGGTCGTAGATTCGACGGGCGGGCGTGATGCCGGCGGTCTTAACCGCCGGCGACCAATCGCGCGCGCGCCAGTTGTGCCCACGCCGGGCCCGGACGCGTGACGCTCCCGGCCGGGTCGGTCACCTTCCTCTTCACGGACATCGAGGGGTCGACCCGCCTGCTCGAAGAGCTCGGCGACGTCTGGGCCACTGCGCTCGCCGACCACAACCGGCTCATTCGGGAAGCCATCGCGGCTTTCGGAGGACACGAGGTCGACCGTCAAGGCGACGCGTTCTTCATCGTGTTCGAGGAGGCCGCGGACGCTGTCGCCGCCGCCCGCGAGGTGCAGTCGGCACTCGGCAGGCAGGATTGGCCCGGCGGCGCGCACCTCCGCGTTCGCATGGGGATTCACTCCGGCGAGGCGATGCTCGGACCCGAGGGATACGTCGGGGTCGACGTCCACCGCGGCGCCCGAATCTGCGCGGCGGCGCACGGCGGCCAGGTCCTGCTCTCCCAGGCCACGGTGGAGATCGTGGGCGACGTCGAGGTGCGCAACCTCGGAGAGCACCGGCTGAAGGATCTGACGAAACCTGTCCGGCTCTACCAGCTTCTCGGCCTTGGGCTCGACGCAGTCTTCGCACCGCCGCGTTCCCGGGACGCGACCAATCTGCCCATGCAACGTACGCCGCTGATCGACCGAGAGGAGGAGGTGGCGGCGACGGTCGCCCTCATGCGCGACGAGGCCGCGAAGCTCGCCACGCTCACCGGCCCGGGCGGGACCGGAAAGACGCGTGTCGCGCTCCAGGCCGCCGCCGAGCTCGTCGGCGCCTATCGAGACGGGGTGTTCTTCGTCCCGCTGGCCCCGGTTGCCAGCGCAACCCACGTCGAATCCGTCGTCGCGCTCGCGATCGGCGCGCCGGTCGAAGGGAACGGCCTCCTCCGTTTCGTACGTGACCGGGAGCTGCTCCTCGTCCTCGACAACTTCGAGCATCTCCTCGACAGCGCACCTCTCGTGGCGGAGCTCCTCTCCGAGTCCCCCGGACTGCGTGTGCTCGTCACGAGCCGCGCCCCGCTTCACCTCTCGGGCGAATACGAGCTGCCCGTTCAACCGCTCGCCGAAAGTCATGCGCTGGCCCTGCTCACCGAGCGGGCCCGCTCCGCCCGGCCGGACTTCGAACCCGACGAAGCCGCAAGGCAACTCTGCGTCCGGCTGGAGGGGATGCCGCTCGCGATCGAGCTCGCCGCGGCGCGTCTGAAGCACCTGACGCCGGACACGCTCCTCGCGCGCCTCGACCACTCGCTCGATCTGTTGAGCGGAGGGGCCCGGGACCTGCCGGAGCGGCAGCGGACGTTGCGGGCGACGATCGAGTGGAGCTACCGGCTGCTCGAGCTCGACGAGCAGCTCTTGTTCGAGCGGCTGTCCGTCTTCGCCGGGGGCTGGACGCTGGAGCAGGCCGAGGCGGTCTGCCGCCTTCCCGGGGACGACGCACCCGACGTGCTCGACGGAATCGCGTCGCTCGTCGACAAGAGCCTCGTCTCCTGGACGGCCGCGACCGATCGGGAGTCGCGCTATTC
>JACDAS010000117.1 GCA_013695295.1 Actinomycetota bacterium
CCCCTGGCGCGTCCGGCGCTGCGCTCGAGCCGGCGTCGAGTGACTGCTCGAGCTCGAGCACGCAGAGCCGATCCGGCTCGCGGCCGAAGTCCTGCGGTAGGAGATTCGTCGCCTGCGGCCAGTGCGCGGCGAGCTCTCCCGCCGCTGCGAGACGCACGCGCAATCCGTCGGCGAGCTGCAGCGTGCGTCCCAGGGAGAGACCGACGAGCGGCGCCACGGCGGCGTACGCGCGGTGCTCTCCGAAAAGCGATCGCTCGAGCTCCCCATAGGCCCGGTCGAAGGCGCGGTCGTCCCAGTCGAAGCCGCCACACGCTTCGGCTGCGGCCTCGAGCATCGACAGGAGCACGCTCCGGAAGAGTCCCTCCTCCTCTGAGAGCCCGCTCTCGGCATGCGCGCGCACGAAGATCGCCGCGGCCGGCTCGCGCCGCAGCTCCTCCAGCGCGAGCACGGCGTCCGGAAGCTGCCTGAGCCGCCGGGCCCGGGCCTCGACGTAGTCCTTGACGAGCGGCCGATACTCATAGAGCGACGGACGCCCCCGCGAAGCGTGCTCCTCGAAGGCAAACGGGATCTCGGCTCCCTCTTCGACGTCTGCCGAAAGCAGCCTGAAGCCGCCGAGACAGAAGCCGCGGAGAGCCTGGTGCAGGTTGGGCGCGCGGACGGCCACCGACTTCCGTCTACGTTCCCGAAGGCCACGCTCCTGCTTTCGAAGCTCTAACGAAACGGCTTCTTCGCCGCCTGGCAGGACGGGCACCAGTACGCCGTCCGGTTGTCGTCGCCCTGGCCGCGCGAGCGGATCGTCGTGCCGCAGCGTGGGCACGGGCGGCCGGCGTGGCGGTAGACCCTGCGCTCCTCGCGCCCGGACCCGAGCGAGGAGCGCATGAGGCGCTCCGCCTCGGCCAGGACCCCGCGAAGCTCGTCGTCGGAGAGGTCGCCGAGCGCCCGCCACGGCGAGAGCCGAGCGTGCCACAGGGCCTCCGCCTTCCAGAGATTGCCGATGCCCGAGACGAGGCGCTGGTCGAGCAGGGCGTCCCCGAGCGCCCGCCCCCGATCCTCGCGGCGAAGGTTGGCGAGCATCCGGTCGAAGTCGGGCTCGGCGGCGAGGATGTCCGGCCCGAGGCGGCCGAGCGCGCGTGTGTGGAGCTCCAGGACGGGGCCGCGCCAGAGGACGGCCTCGTGGGTCGAGCCCCGCAGGACGAGCCACGGACGGCCGCCGCGTCGTGTCCCACGTGGAACGACCCGCCAGCTCCCGGACATGCGCAGGTGGCTTCGGAGCACGCGGCCTCCTTCGAAGCGGAGCAGGAGGTTCTTCCCCACCGCCTCGACGGACTCGAGCCGGCGGCCGTCGAGGCGCTCCGCCACTCGCTCGACCGCCGCTCGCGGATGGGGCGTCTCTACCTCGAGCCGCTCACCTACCAGCACGGCGAGTTGCCGGGCCGCGCGATGGAGGCTGTCTCCTTCTGGCACGCACGGGCTACCGTAGCGCTGCTCGATGTCTAGGAACTGTCTAAGATCAGTGGCGTGCACGGGCTGAACATCGCGGCCCTCTCCGGTCGAACGGGCGTCGCGGCCGACACCCTGCGGAAGTGGGAGGAGCGGTACGGCGTCCTGCGTCCGACGCGCACCGAGGGCGGCCAGCGGCGGTACAGCGAGGTGGACGTCGAGCGGGTTGAATGGCTGCTCGCGCGCCTCGCGGAGGGGTACCGGATCGGCGAGGCCGCAGCCCTCCTCGGCTCGGCCGAGAGCGAGGCGCCGGCGACCGCGTCGGCGCTCAAGAAAGCGCTCTACGAGAGCGTGGCCCGGAGCGACGCGGAGGCCGTGCAGCGCCTGCTCGAGCAGGCGTTCGCCCTCCTCGCCACCGAGACGGCGCTGATGCGGGTGTTGCGGCCGCTGCTGTACGACGTCGGCAAGGGCTGGGCCGCCGGCACCCTCTCGGTCGCGCAGGAGCACCTCGTGTCGCAGGCGATTCGCGGGCGGCTCCAGCACCTGCTCAGCGACCGGCGGGGTGCAGTGCGCGGCGAGGCCGTGCTCGCTTGCGCGCCCGGCGAGCGGCACGACCTCGGCCTCCTGATGCTCGCCGTGTGCATGCGCGCCGACGGCTGGGCGATCTCCTATCTCGGGCCGGAGACACCGGTCTCGGCCGCGCTCGACCTCGCTCGAGCCCGCTCGGCGAGCGTGCTCGGGATCAGCGTCACGATGCCCGAGCACCTCAAGGGCCTCTCCGACGAGCTCGGCCAGGCGTCGGTGCCGGGAGGGCTGCGCGTCGTCGTCGGAGGTCCTGCCACGGGCGCCTCGCTTGCGCGCGTGCTCGACGTCGTCTACGTGCGGCCCGAGCTCCCCCAGGCGGTCTCGCGGCTCCGGGAGCTCGTCGCGTGAGCCGGCTGCGCTCGGCGGGAGCCGGAGCCGCGGCGGCAACCCTCTGGGGGCTCTTCGAGCCGCTCGACCAGAAGATCTTCCGCTCTGACTACTCCGACATCGCCCTGCTCGGGAAAGCCGTCACTCAGGGCCCGCGTTGGCGGCCGGCGGGCTTTGCCCTGCACGCTGTCAACGGCGTCGTCTTCGGGCTCGTCTTCCACGAGCTCCGGCGCCGGGTGCCGGTCGAGCCGAGACGTCTGGCTCTCGGCCTCGCCCTCGCCGAGCACGTGACCCTCTATCCGCTCTCCTACCTGGTCGATCGGTATCACCCGGCGCGGGGGGAGCCGGGCATCCCCCCGCTACTGACGAACCCGCGCGCCGTCGCCCAGGCCACCGCCCGGCACGTCCTGTTCGGCGTGGCGCTCGGCTGGCTCGCCGGGCCTAGCGCACGTCCGTCTGCTCGACGGTTCCGCGCCACGCGCCCGTCTCGGCGCCGCGCTTCTCGATCAGCTGCTTGAACCGCTCGAGATCGCCCTTGACCTGTCGGTCGTCGAACCCGAGGGCGGCGCCGGCCTTCTCGACGATCCCCTCTGGCTCGTAGTCCATCGAGACGAGCACGCGCGTCTCGTCCTCGCCGAGGCGATGGAAGTTGACGACACCGCCCTGCTCGTTGCCCGAGGTGCTCTTCCAGGCGACACGCTGATCGGGGACCTGCTCGGTGATCTCCGCGTCCCACTCCTCGCGCTTGCCGGCGATTTCCGCGACCCAGTGTAGATGGGTGTCGTCGAGCTGGCTCACCGACTCGACGCCCTCCATGAACTTCGGGAACTCCTCGAACTGCGTCCACTGGTTGTAGGCCACCTGCACGGGGACGTTCACGTCGATCGACTGCTCGATGGTGCTCATGTGTCCTCCTTGCTCGATTGCAACGGTCCGTTCCCGCGATCTGCTCTTGTCAAACTTCTGTCCAAATATCTCTTCCGCAGCCGGGCCTCGAGGAGCGTCGCTACGGGCGCAGCACGGCGCGCCGCGGGCCCGCAGTGAAGCCCGCCTCGACGAGCAGGGCCAGGACCTCCGTGTCCCCTACCGCCTCGCCGTCGAAACGCTCGACAGCGAGGCGCGTCCCACGGCGCCCGCGGACGTGCTCGACGAGTGCCGCGAGCGCGGGGCGAAGCCACGACTCGTCCGTGTCCCGCAACGGCACGAGCGACCTGCCACCCCGCTCGACGTAGAGCACCGCCTCGCCCCCCAGCAACACGACGTAGGCGCCGCCGACGCGGGCGGCCCTGGCACCGGCGCGCCGCGGCCAGGGAAGGGCCGCCCCGTAGGGCTGGGCCGGGTCGGCCGCCGCGAGCACAAGGGCATCCGCGGTCGCCTCCGAGCCGTTGGGCGGGTCGAGCCGAGTGCTCTCCTGCCTCAGCTCACGGAGGCGCTCCACCGCCCCCCCGAGCGCGAACTGGGCACCGCCGAGGCCCTCCACGAAGTAACCACGGCGGCAGAGGCCGATCGTCTCGAGTGCCCGCAGCTCGCCGTAGACGGCCCCGTAGCCACCCGGGATCCCCTCGCCGCGAACGCCGTCGCGGGTGACGATGCCCTGGCGCTCCAGCAGGAGCTCGGCGAGCGCGCGCCTGGACGGAGCCGAGCTGCCGAACAGTCGCTCGGCGAGCGACCAGCGGCCCTGCGTGGAGGTGATTCCGGTCGTCCGTTGCCGCGAGAACCGGCGTGGCCGCCGCTGCACGGGCGGCGCGGCGTAGCGGCGACCGGCTCTCAGCGGCGTCCAGGCGTCGTTCGTCGCCTCCCCGGCCCACACGAGATCCCACAGCGCCGGTAGCGCGAGCTCTGACTCGAGGCCGGTGATCGCGAGCAGGTCGAACCAGAACTCCGCGCTCCGCTCGAGGGCCGAGCGTAGGAGGTCGTGCACCTCGCCCTCCGGAGCAGGGGCTCCGGCCGGCCGGCCGAGGGCGGCCGCGTCCTCGCGGAAGAAGACCGCGACCCGATCGAGCCCGGAGCCCACCCACACCAGCTCGCCGGTGGCGCAGAGCTGGTCTAGCTGCGCGGGCTGGTACCCAGGGACGCGACGAGGCAGCACCTCGGCCTCCCAGAGCGCCACCGGCAGCGCGAGGCCCTGGAGCGGGACGAGGGCCTCCCGGAGTGTGGCTCGGCGGTCGATCCCCTGCCAGCCCGACAGGAAGCGCGAGTACGCAGATTGCTCGGCCGGCTCGACCTCCCGGCGGAGCGCTGCGAGCGACGCGCGCCGGAGGCGCCGGAGGACGTCCGGGTCGCACCACTCCCGCTCGCTTCCGCCGGGCCGGAGCTCGCCGCGGACGAGCCGGTCCTCCCGCTCCAGCGCGCGGAGCTCGACCTCGAGCTCGCCGGGCTCGAGACCGAATCGCGCGGCCGCCTGAGCGGTCGTGAAGGGCCCGCGCCCCCGCGCGTAGCGGCCGAGGAGCGACCGCAGCGGAGCCTCGCTCGGCTCGAGGAAGGCGCCGGGCAGACCGCCGGGCGGCATCGCGCCGAGGGCGTCCCGGTACCTGCCGGCGTCCTCCGCCGCAATCAGACGCGGCTCGCCGCCGACCCGCACCGTGATCGCCCGGCGATCGGCCTCGAGCGCGGCGCCGAGGGCGGCGTCGAACTCGCCCGGGGCCAGGTCGCCCCGGCGGAGGAGGAGGTCGTGCAGCTCGTCGGGGATGCGCGCGCGGCCCGCCAGCGAGCGCTCGACGTCCTCGAGCGCGCCGGGATCGATCAGATCGCGGAGCTCCTCCTGCCCGAGCAGCTCCCGGAGCAGATCGCGATCGAGCGAGAGCGCCTGGGCACGCCGCTCGGCCGCCGGCGTGTCGTCCTCGTACATGTAGGTCGCCACGTAGTCGAAGAGGAGCGACGACGCGAAGGGCGAGGCCGAGGGCGTCTCGACGTCGACGAGGTCGATCTCGCGCTTGCGCAAGCCCGAGAGGAGGCGCTTCAGGGCCGGCAGGTCGAACACGTCCTGGAGGCACTCGCGGTAGGTCTCGAGGATGATCGGGAACGAGCCGTACCGCCGGGCGACCTGGAGCAGGCTCTGGGCCTTCAGGCGCTGCTGCCAGAGGGGTGTGCGCTGGCCCGGGCGGCGGCGCGGGATCAGCAGGGCCCTCGCGGCGTTCTCGCGGAAGCGCGCACCGAAGAGCGCGCTCGAGGCGAGCTCCGAGACGACGAGCTCCTCCAGCTCGTCGGGCTCGAGCACGAGCTCGCTGGCGGGCGGCGTCGCGTCGGCGTCCGGCAGGTGGAGGGCGATCCCGTCGTCGGACCAGATCGACTGCACCTCGAGGCCGAGCGACTCGCGCAGGCGGGCCGCGAGCGCAAGCGCCCAGGGTGCGTGGACGCGACCACCGAAGGGGGTGAGGATGCAGAGCCGCCAGTCGCCGATCTCATCGCGGAAACGCTCGACGACCACCGTGCGGTCGGACGGGACCGCGCCCGTGGCTGCGGCCTGCTCGCTCAGGAAGGTGAGCAGGTTCCGTGCGGCGAGCTCGTCGAGCCGATGCTCGTCCTGGAGGCGCGCGAGCGCCCGCTCCTCCGGGAGCGAGACGAGCTCCCGCGAAGCCCGGCCGATCGCCTCGCCGAGCTCGTAGGGCCTCCCCACGCCCTCGCCCTTCCAGAACGGGACGGCACCGGGAACTCCGGGGGCGGGAGACACGAGCACGCGGTCGCGGGTGATCTCCTCGATCCGCCACGTCGTCGCCCCGAGCAGGAAAGTCTGCCCGGCCCTCGCCTCGTAGACCATCTCCTCGTCGAGCTCGCCGACCCGCCCGCCCCCGCCGACGAGGTGCACGCCGTAGAGCCCGCGGTCCGGGATCGTGCCGGCGTTCGTGACCGCGAGGCGAGCGGCGCCGGCGCGGCCACGGATGACTCCTGCGGTGCGGTCCCACACGATCCGGGGCCGCAGCTCGGCGAACTCGTCGGAGGGGTAGCGACCCGCGAGCATGTCGAGCACGTTCTCGAGCTGCTGGCGCGAGAGGTCGCCGAACGGGTATGCGCCGCGGACGAGGTCGTGGAGCTCCGCGACGCCGATCTCCTCCTGCGCCGAGACCGCGACGATCTGCTGCGCCAGGACGTCGAGGGGGTTCCTGGGCACGACGGTCTCTTCGATCTCGCCCGCGAGCATCCGCTGCGCGACCACCGCCGACTCGAGTAGGTCGGCGCGGAACTTCGGGAAGATCCGCCCCTTCGAAATGGCTCCGAGCTCGTGCCCCGCACGCCCGATCCGCTGCAGTCCGCGCGCGACCGACTTCGGCGACTCGACCTGGATCACGAGGTCGACCGCGCCCATGTCGATCCCGAGCTCGAGCGACGAGGTGGCGACGAGGCACGGGATCGCGCCGCGCTTCAGCTGCTCCTCCACCTCCACTCGCTGCTCGCGCGCGAGCGAGCCGTGGTGGGCGCGTGCGATCTCCGGCTGAGGCGGATCGGCCTCCGGCTGCTCGTTCGCCGCCAGCTCGTTCAGGCGCAAGGCGAGGCGCTCGGCCAGGCGTCGGTTGTTGACGAAGACGATCGTCGAGCGATGCTCACGGACGAGTCGCAGGAGCTCCGGGTAGATCGAGGGCCAGATCGAGAACGAGGTCGGGGCGTCCCCCGGTACCGCCTGCTCGGCCGAAACCTGCCCACCGAGCTCGCGCATGTCCTCCACCGGAACGACCACGCGCAGATCGAGCTCCTTCGCCCGCCCGGCGTCGACCAGTCGGATCGGCCGGCCTCCCGAGACGAAGCGGCCGATCTCCTCGAGCGGGCGCTGGGTCGCCGAGAGCCCAACCCGCTGGACCGGCTGCTCGGTCAGCCGGTCGAGGCGCTCGACGCTCAGCGCGAGGTGGGAGCCGCGCTTCGTGCCCGCGACCGCGTGCACCTCGTCGAGGATCAGCGTGCGCACCGAGCGGAGCGTCTCCCGCGCGCGTGAGGTCAGAAGCAGAAAGAGCGACTCGGGGGTGGTGATCAGGATGTCCGGGGGCTCGCGGAGCATCGCGGCGCGCTCTTTCTGCGGCGTGTCGCCGGTACGCACGGTCACTCGCAGCGAGCTCCGAAGCCCGGCGAGGGGCCCGCGGAGGTTCCGCTCGATGTCGTAGTTCAACGCCTTCAGCGGCGAGACGTAGATCAACCGCAGCCCCTCGCCGGGCGCAGTGGTCAGCCGGTCGATTCCGTAGAGGAACGCGGCGAGAGTCTTCCCCGAGCCCGTCGGTGCCTGGATCAGCGTGTGCTCGCCCGAGGCGATTGCCGGCCACCCGAGGGCCTGAGCCGGGGTCGGGCCCTCGAACGCACGTGCGAACCACTCGCGCGTGGTCGGGCTGAAGAGCTCGAGCGGGTCCACGCTGCCAGAGTACCCAGGAGCCCCCTTGCATCTCCGGGCCGCGTGGACGATGATCGCGCCGGTGCCGAACTACTGGATTCGCACGAGCTCGAGCCCGCCCGAGGGAAGGCGGGACGACCTGCGTGACATCGCGCAGCGCTACGACGCGGAGCTCCGGGAGGACGAGCTCTATACGCCGGTGACCGAGAACGGGATCGTCTACGTCCTCGTCAGGGCCGGCGAGGACCTGGCGCGAAACAAGGCGATGCTGAAGGAGATGGGCGCTCTCAGCGGGACGCTCGAGCTCCTGGACGTCGCCGAGGCCCAGCGGGCCTACGACCTCGCGCCTGACAAAGCGCCTGAATCTTCCGCCTGACCTCGGCGGTCGCTCGAACACTGGGTCGGTGCGCGCTCGCCTCATCCTGCTGGCCGCGCTCGCGCTGCCGCTCGCGGCCGCCGCCGCTCCGACGCTCCGGCTCCCATCCGCTCCCGGCTGCCCGGTCTTCCCGACCGACAACCCGTGGAACCGCCGCGTCGACCGGCTCCCCGTCGCGCCCGGGTCGAAGG
>JACDAS010000119.1 GCA_013695295.1 Actinomycetota bacterium
CTGATGGCCACGGATACCGCAGTCGACGTCGTCATGCCGCAGATGGGCGTCTCCGTCTCCGAGGGAACGATCACGCGCTGGCTGAAGGCCGAGGGCGAGTCGATCGAGGCCGACGAGCCGCTGCTCGAGATCTCGACGGACAAGGTCGACACCGAGGTGCCGAGCCCGGCGAGCGGGACGGTGTCGCAGATCCTCGTCCAGGAGGGCGAGACCGTCGTCGTCGGGACGAAGCTGGCCCAGATCGGCGGGGCGCCCTCGGAGGGCGGAGCGGCCGAGACGGCGCCCGCGGGAGCCCCCCCGGCCGAGGAGATCCCCGAGCCCGCGACACAGCAGGCCGCCGACGCGTCGATGGCGGCCGCGAGCGAAGGTGTCGGAGCGGTCGCACCCAGCGAGCCGCAGCCCGAGGCCGTCCCGGCAGGGGGGCCGGTGGACGGCGGCGGCGAGGGCAAGACCTTCGTGTCGCCGGTCGTCGCCCGGATCGCCTCCGAGCACGACGTGGACCCGGGCCTCGTTCCCGGCACTGGCCGCGGCGGTCGGGTCACGAAAAAGGACATCCTGGCCTACATCGAGTCGGGGGCTGACGCGCCAACGGCAAAGCGGGCCGAGCCAGAGGAGCCCGGCACCGCACCAGCCGCGAAGGCTGTGCCGGCGGCGCCCGCCACCTCCCCGGCCGCGCCGGCTCCGGCCCCCCAGCCGACCTCGGCGTCCCCTCTGGCGGCAGTACCTCAGGCCGGTGAGCAGTTCGAGCCGATGACCGCCATGCGGCGAGGGATCGCCGAGCACATGCGGCGCTCGCTCGACACGTCGGCGCACGTCACGAGCGCGATCGAGGTCGACATGTCGAAGGTCGTCGCGATCCGCGAGAAGCTGAAGCAGGAGTACCAGTCGGCCTACGGGGTCAACCCCACCTACCTCTCCTTCGTCGCCCGCGCGACCGTCGAGACACTCCGTGAACACCCGTGGATCAACGGGGAGATCCGGGGAGAGCAGATCGTCACCCGGAGCTACGTGAACCTCGGGTTCGCGGTCGAGCTCGCAGACGGGAAGGGCCTGATCGTCCCGGTGCTACGGAACGCCGAGACGCTGAACCTCCTCGGCCTCGCGAAGGGCGTCACCGACATCGCCCAGCGCGCGCGCGACAAGAAGCTGCTTCCGGACGAGGTGCAGGGCGGAACGTTCACGATCACCAACCCGGGCGGGTACGGGACGTTCCACGGAACCCCCGTGATCAGCCAGCCGCAGGCGGCGATCCTCGGCACGTACGCCGTCGTCAAGCGGCCCTGGGTCGTTCAGGACTCGCTCGGCGAGGACGTGATCGCGATCCGTGCGATCATGAACCTGACCCTGACGTACGACCACCGACTGGTCGACGGCGCCCTCGCGGGCCGGTTCCTCCGCGACCTGCGCGGCAGGCTCGAGAGCTGGGACGAGAGCGCGTACTGAAAAGGCGCCCGTAGCGATCCGCCCCGTCGCGCCGGGCCGACGCGGAGCGGTACCCTCGGTGCGTGGCCCGTGGCGCCTACCTCCTGAACCTCGATCGCATCCCCTATCGGGAGGCATGGGAGCTGCAGCGCTCGCTCGCCGGGGCCGTGTCGCAGGGAGCGATCCCGGACACGGTCCTGCTGCTCGAGCACCCGCCGGTCGTCACGCTCGGCCGACGTGCGGACGCCGGCGAGCTCCATGTCCCTCCGGAGACGGAGGTCGACGTGGTCGAGACCGACCGTGGTGGCAGGTCCACCTACCACGGCCCGGGACAGCTCGTCTGCTATCCGATCCTCGATCTCAACCGCCACGGCCGGGACGTGAAGCGCTACTGCCGCGACCTGGAGCAGGCGCTGATCGCGACCCTCGAGGCGGTCGGAGTCGAGGCGACGCGGATCGAGGGGCTGACCGGGGTGTGGCTCGAGCGTCCGCCGAGGAAGATCGCCTCGATCGGGGTCCACATCGCCCGCTGGGTGACGACCCACGGCTACGCCCTGAACGTCGATCTCGACCCAAGCCCGTTCACGGACTGGATCACGGCCTGCGGGCTCGAGGACACAGCCTTCACGACCGTCGCCCGCGAGCTTGGGCGGCCGATCTCCGTCGGCGAGGTGCGCCCGCATGCCGCTGCGGCTCTGGCCGAGGTCTTTGCTCTAGCCTTCGAGGAGCTCGAGGCCGGCGACGGTGCCGGACTGTGGGCCCAACCGATCCATGAATCCCTCGCTGCCCGTAGCTGATCGGCCCCGCCGGCCGGAGTGGATGAAGGTTCGTGCGCCGAGCCCCGGCTCGCGCTACCTCGACGTCCGGAAGCTCATCCACGGACAGGGCCTGAACACGATCTGCGAGGAGGCACGGTGTCCGAACATCGCCGAGTGCTGGGGTCGCGGGACCGCCACCTTCCAGATCCTCGGCGAGACCTGCACACGGGCCTGCCGTTACTGCTACGTCGACTCGGGACGACCCGAGCACCCGCCCGACCCGCTCGAGCCTCTGCGGCTTGCGCACGCCGCGGCGCAGATGGGACTCGACCACGTGGTCGTCACCTCGGTCGACCGAGACGATCTCCCCGACAGGGGGGCAGGACATTTCGCGGCGACGGT
>JACDAS010000128.1 GCA_013695295.1 Actinomycetota bacterium
TACGTAGAGGACGAAAACATTTCGACGTGGGACGGTGTGTGGTGGGCTGTCACCACAATGACCACCGTTGGCTACGGCGACTTATTTCCGAAGACCACCGAGGGGCGCGTGGTCGCGATGGCCGTGATGATCGTCGGCATCGGGTTCATCGCGATACTCACGGCAGCCTTGGCCGAACGCTTCCTCTCGGGTCAGGTACGAGAGGAAGCCGCAGAGGTCGTGGCGGAGGTCGAGGGGGCCGAGGCGGAACTGTTGACGGAGCTGCGCACAATCAGGCAACGGCTTCAAGAGCTCGAAGCGTCCGTCGAGCGTACGCGCAAGTCATGAGACAGCCTGCATGGTGGCGTCGGTCGTCCGAGGTCGAGCGGCTGGCCTTCGTATGGTGGTTCACAATCGCGGTGTCCGCGTTCGTGACGCTCGGGACGCGCTCATGGGGACTGGCTGCGCTTGTGGGCGTGCTCATGGTCGGCCTCGGGTTGCTGCTTGCCGTAAACCGGGATGGGCTCGGCGGGCGTCGTGTCTTGGTTGCTCCGTTCTGGCGACAGCGCAGCCCAACGGTGTGGCGCATCTCGGGGGCTCTGCTCGCCCTCCTCGGTGCCGGCTGGATCGCTGGCGGCCTGTTGGCCACGCTCTTGTAAAGCGGGTGAATACCGCCGATTCTCGCTCGCAGGCACCTCCACAGACGTTCCGCCCGTCGTGTGCCGCCCCCATCGCGCCGACGGTGGCAGTGACCCGGTAGCCCTACGATCGCGTTCCGGGGGTAGCTCTCCGGCGTTCGGGGCGGGTCGGCTGGCATTCCCCGGCGGGCGATGTCGCTTGCAAGCTTGTCTAGAGAAGATTGAGGCTCTTAGCGTGCAGCGGAGGCGCCCTAAGGGCGCCGGAGTCTGCGCGGGCCCAATTAATAAACCTTGACCTCCCGATACAGCGTGTCGCGCTGCACCGGCACCTTGCCGAGCGCGCGGATCGTCCGCACGAAGTCCTCGGTCGTCGCCCGGTAGGTGGTGCCCGCGGCCGAGACGACGTTTTCCTCGATCATGATCGAGCCGAGGTCGTCGGCGCCGAAGCCGAGCGCGACCTGGCCGATCTTCATCCCCTGCGTCACCCAGCTCGACTGAATGTGGTCGACGTTGTCGAGGTAGATCCGGCTCACGGCCTGCGTCAGCAGGTAGTCGAACGAGGTCGGCATCGACTCCCGAGGCACCTTGTCCCCGAGCCGGTTGCCGTCAGCCTGGAACGTCCAGGAGATGAAGGCGCGAAAGCCCCGGGTCTCGTCCTGCAGCTCGCGGATTCGCCGCATGTGCTCGACCCGCTCGGCGAGCGTCTCGACGTGGCCGTACATCATCGTCGCGGTCGTCGACATTCCGAGTCGGTGCGCGTGGCGCATCACGTTCAGCCACTCGGCCGTGCGCGTCTTCTTCGGCGCGATCAGCTCCCGCACCCGGTCGACGAGGATCTCTCCCCCGCCGCCCGGAATCGAGTCGAGCCCGGCGTCACGGAGGCGGGTGAGCGTCCGGGGCAGGTCGAGCTTCGACCGGCGCGCGATGTGCTGGATCTCGGGCGGCGACAGCGCGTGCAGGTGCACCGCGTAGCGGGCCTTGATCGAGCGGAAGAGGTCCTCGTAGTACTCGATGCCGAGGTCCGGGTGGTGACCTCCCTGCATCAGGACGCCGGTGCCGCCGATCGCCAGCGTCTCCTCGATCTTCTTGAAGATCACAGCCTTCGGCAGGAGGTATCCCTCGCGGACGTCTCCCGGCCGCCGGTAGAAAGCGCAGAAGTCGCAGTCGGTGACGCAGACGTTCGTGTAGTTCAAGTTGCGGTCGATGATGAACGTGACCCGGTCGGGGTCGGTCTTTCGCCCGCGGAGCTCGTCGGCGACCCTGCCGACGGCGACGAGATCACGCGACTCGAGCAGGGTCCCCGCGTCGGCATCCGAGATGCGCTCGCCCTCGAGAGCGCGCTCGAGGATGTCCGGGACGGTGCTCGAGCCTCGAGGAACTCCGACCGGTTTGATCACACCGGCACCGCCTCGGCCCGAACGAAGCGGAGCTCGGGGATTTGATCGAGCTCGCCGACGTCCCGGGCGAGCTCGAGGAAGGTGTAGAGCCCGGCCCGCTCCCGCGGCCCGAAGCTGTAGCGGAGCTTCTCGAAGTATCGGGCGAGGAAGCCGGCCGGGTAGCCATAGCGCTCGCTCGCAGCCCGGGCGAGCCGCTCGGGCTCGGCCCTGGCGAGCCGGACCGAGGCGACGAGCGCCTCCTGCAGCTCGGCCACCCCCTCGACGACGGGCTCAGGCGCTGCCCAGACCGCGAACACCATCGGCAGGCCCGTGCGCTCCAGCCAGAGCCGCCCCAGGTCGTGGTGGGGGGTCGGGTCCTCGAACGAGCTCTGGAGAGCGGCATCGCCGATCAGGAGCTTCGCGTCGGCGGGGGCGCCGAGGGGCACGTGCTCGGCCTCGGGCAGCAGCACCTTCGTCAGGACGACGGAAGTCGCGCTCTCGGGCGTCACGGCCACCGTCCGCACCTGCTCGAGCGGTTTGCCGGAGACGAGCTGAATCGAGTCGACGGCTCCCTCGGATGAGACGCAGAGCCGTGACAGCAGCCGGAGCTGATCCGCGTTCCGGGCGTACTCGATCGACGAGATCGGCGCGAGGTCGAGCTCCCCGCCGAGCAACCACCGGTTCAGCTCCGTCGGGACGCCAACGACCTCCTCGACCTCGGCGTCCAAGCGATGGAAGACCGGCGCCATGTTGACGTACGAGATGCGGCCGAGCCGGATCATGCGCGCACCCACTGGAAGAACGTGACGAGGTTCCCGTCGAGATCGAGGGTCGAGAACTCACGCGTGCCGAAGTCCGTCTCCGAGACCGCCTCCTTCGAGACGGGGTGAAGCACGTCGCGGGCGCGGAGCTCGCCGTAGAGGTCGTCGACCCCCTCGACGAGGATGCGACAGCTCGCGGTGCCCGCGATGAACGACTCCGCGCCGGAGCGGATCGGCCGGTCGAGCGACTCCCGCTCGCGCCAGCTTTCGTCGCTGGCCTCCCAGAGATGGACGACCGCCTCGTCGCGCCCGAGCACAGCGAAGCCGCCGTCGTGGTGGAGGACGCCGAAGCCGAGGCGGTCGCGGTAGAAGTCGACGGCCGAGGGCGCGTCTCGCACCGGCAGGGCGGGGATCGTCTGCGTCAGCGTCACTGCCACCGGCGCAGCTCGTTGTAGAGCGTGTCGCGCTGGACGGGGATCCGCCCGGCCGCCGAGACGAAGCGCACGAGCTCCTCGATCTTCTGCTCGGTCTCCGTCCGGGCGCCGGCGGCGTGGAAGATCTGCTCGCGCACGACGGTGCCCTGCACGTCGTTGGCGCCGAAGTGCAGGGCGACCTGCGCCAGGGGCAGGCCCATCATGATCCAGTAGGCCTTGACGTTCGGGACGTTGTCGAGCAGGAGCCTGGAGACGGCGATCATCCTCAGGTCGTCGGCACCGGTCGTCTGCTTCCAGCCACGGCGCTCGAAGACGGTGTTCTCCGGGTGGAACGCGAGCGGGATGAACGCCAGGAACCCGCCGGTCTCGTCCTGCTGGTCGCGCAGCCGCAGGAGGTGATCGACGCGCTCCTCGTACGTCTCAACGTGGCCGTAGAGCATCGTGCAGTGCGTCGGGATGCCCAGCGCATGCGCCGTCCGGTGAGTGTGGAACCACAGGTCGGGATGCTCCTTGCCCGGCGCGACGAGACGCCGGACCCGGTCGGCGAACACCTCGGCGCCGCCGCCCGGGAGCGAGCCGAGCCCGGCGTCCCGCAGCTCGCGGAGCACCTGCTCGTGCGTCAGCCCCGATATCGTCGTCATGTGGTGGATCTCGCTCGCCGTGTAGAGCTTCAGGTGGACGTCCGGGAGCGCCTCGTGCAGCGCGCGGGTCGTCTCGACGTAGAAGTCGAAGCCGACGTGCGGGTTCTCGCCGTTCACCATGTGGATCTCCGTGAACCCGGTCAGCTCCCGCTGGCGCAGCGCGTCCTCGACGAGCTCCGACGCGGTCATGGTGTAGGCCGCCTCCTGGCGCTGCGTCGCCGCGAAGGCGCAGAACTTGCACTTCACGCGACAGACATTGGTCTGGTTCAAGTAGAGGTTCTGCACGAAGTAGACCTCGTCGGTGCCGCCACGCAGGCGCCGCGCAAGATCGGCCAGCTCGCCGAGCCCAAGCAGGTCGTCCGACTCGAGGAGGGCGACGCCGTCGTCGAAGTCGAGCCGCTCGCCCGCCTCGACCTTCTCGCGAACCCGAGCCAGCGTGTCCGTCCGCTCGAGGAGCGCCATCAGTGGCACCGGTCGACGACGGCGTACGTCAGCGCCTCGAGCTCCTCGCGGTGGAGCTCGCCGTTCAGGCTCGCGCGCGCGCGCTCGGCGTAGTCCGCCGCGACCTCGCGCGAGCGCTCGAGGGCGCCCGTCGCAGCGACGCGGACGAGAGCGCCCTCCACGTCGCGGCCGGCGAGCGCGTGCCGGACGAGCTCGTCCTCGCGCGCGGCGTAGATCAGCGGCAGCGTCGGCGTTCCTTCCCGCAGGTCGACGCCGCCGATCTTGCCGGTCTCGTCGCTCTCGCCCGCGCAGTCGAGAATGTCGTCGGTGATCTGGAACGCGATCCCGAGGGCCGCGCCGAACGCTCCCAGCTCACTTCGGGCCGTCCCGGCGCCGAGCAGACAGGCGGCCTCGAACAGCTTGCCGGTCTTGAGCGCGCAGCGCTCGAGGTAGTCCGCGATCGACGTGTCGGGATCGTGCGTCTGCCGGCGCTGGAGCGCCTCCCCCCGCGCGAGGCAGAGCGCCGCACCGGCGAGGAGCGAGATCTCGTGCCGGGCGCGCGCGGCGGCCGCGAGCTCGGCGAAGGCCCGCGCGAACAGGTAGTCGCCCGCGGCGCGCGCCGCCTCGGGCCCGTAG
>JACDAS010000142.1 GCA_013695295.1 Actinomycetota bacterium
ACGAGGGCCGTGCGGCCCCCGAAGTCGTAGCTGTTCGGCACCGCACCTACTCTAAGCTCTGCCGGTGGAGTTCGACCCCGCGACGGACTACCCGCTCGGGACCCGCCGACCCGACCTCGTCGCGACGCCGTCGGGCATCCCGCTCGAGGACGTCACCCTCGAAGCGCTGCGCGCGGGACGGATCGGCAGCGACGACATCCGGGCGACCCCGGAGACGCTACGGCGACAGGCGGCAGTCGCCCGACACGCGGGCCGAAAGCCACTCGCCGACACGCTCGAACGCGCGGCGGAGCTCGCGGCCGTGCCGGCGGAGACGATGCTCGAGCTCTACACGGCGCTGCGGCCACACCGCTCGACGGCGGCGGGGCTCGAGGCCTGGTCCTTGCGGCTGGAGCACGAGCTCGGCGCCCCCGCGACGGCGGAATTCGTCCGCGAGGCGAGCGCCGTCTACGCAGAGCGAGGACTGCTGCGTGACCGAGCCGAAGCGGCGCTCTAAGCGCTTCCTCGAGCGCGAGCGGCGGGACCTCCGGCGGGAGGTCCTGATCGCTCCGAACCCCGCCCTCGGGCTCGTCGCGATGGGCGGACCGAACGACCCGGTCCCGGAGCTCCAGCTGCTGGACGGGCGTGCAGTCTCGATCGACGGCCGCCCCGAGGCCGAGTTCGACGTCATCGACCACTTCGTCGCCCGACACGGGCTCGACCTCGAGGTCGCGGAGGAGGCCATGGGACTCGACGA
The DNA here is from genome assembly GCA_013695295.1 of Actinomycetota bacterium. Classification (GTDB taxonomy): domain Bacteria; phylum Actinomycetota; class Thermoleophilia; order Gaiellales; family Gaiellaceae; genus JACDAS01. The sequence continues at coordinate 737 of JACDAS010000142.1, forward strand.
GCTCGAGCTCGCCCGTCGACTCGTGGACGTGGACGTCGCCCGTGCCGAGCTCGTCCGGCTCTCCCGAGGGCTCACCCCGGCGCGCCTCGCGCGCGTCGTCTCGAAGCTCGATCCCGTCGAGATGATGTTCGCGCTCAAGAAGCTCCGCGCGCGGCGGGCTCCGGCCAACCAGGCTCACGTCACGAACCTGAAGGAGAATCCGGCCCTCCTCGCGGCCGACGCCGCCGAGGCTGCCGCACGCGGCTTCGCCGAGATCGAGACCACCGTCGGGGTGGCCCGCTACGCGCCCCTGAACGCGATCGCGATCCTCGTCGGGGCGCAGACCGGGCGCCCCGGAGTCATGACGCAGTGTGCGGTCGAGGAGCGCCGCAACCTGCAGCTCGCGATCCAGGGGCTCGTGACCTACGCGGAAACCCTGTCCGTCTACGGCACCGAGCCCGTCTTCGTCGACGGCGACGACACGCCCTGGTCGAAGGCGTTCCTCGCCGCTGCCTATGCCTCGCGCGGCGTCAAGGTCCGGTTCACCTCCGGCGGCGGCTCGGAGGCGCTGATGGGTCAGGCCCAGGGATACTCGATGCTCTACCTCGAGGCGCGCTGCCTCGCCGCGATCCGCGCCGCTGGGTCGCAGGGAGTCCAGAACGGCTCGATCAGCTGTGTCGCGCTCGTCCTCAGCCTTCCCGGCGGGGTGCGGGAGATCCTGGCGGAGAACCTCCTGGCCGCCTGGCTCGACCTCGAGGTCGCTTCGGGCAACGACGCGATCGCCTCTCACTCTCCCATCCGGCGGACCGCGAAGCTGATGGGGCAGTTCCTGCCCGGGACCGACTTCGTGACCTCCGGTTACAGCATCATGCCGCGCTACGACAACATGTTCGGCGGCGGCAACTACGACGCGGACGACCTCGACGAGTGGCTCACGGTCCAGCGCGACTGGCAGGTGGACGCTGGCCTCGAGCCCGTGTCCGAGGACGCCGTCGCCGCTGTCCGGGAGCGCGCAGCCCGGGCGGTGCAGGCGACATATGAGGCCTTCGGCTTCCCCCCGGTGACCGAGGAGGAGATCGAGGCAGCCGTCTATGCGCTCGACAGCCGCGATCTTCCCGACCGCGACCGGGCGGCCGACGTGGCCGCCGGGGACAGGATCCTGGCAGAGCGCATCACCGGCCTCGACATCGCCCGCGAGCTCGACCGGCGAGGATTCGCGGAGGTCGCCGAGGCGATCCTCGGCATGCAGCGCCAGCAGGTCGCCGCGGACTACCTCCAGACCTCGGCGATCATCGAGCCGAGCGGCACGGTCCGCTCGGCGGTCAACGACCCGAACCGCTACGAGGGTCCGGGTACGGGCTACCGCCTGGAGGGGGAGCGCTGGCAACTCCTGCAGAAGCTTCCGCACGAAGTTCCGGCCGGTGCCCTCGTGGCGCAGCACAGCGGGGAGCACGCGATCGAGGAGACTCATGTTGCCAGGGTAGGAAACAGATCGGACGAGGTCGTGGTCGCCGTCGGCCCGGCCTTCGGCGGCGTTCTGGAGGAGACGATCAACGGCCTCGCCCATGCGGACGTGCTCGCGGCGATCGCAGACGGGATCCGAGCGGAGGGCGCCGAGCCACGCTTCCTGCGCGTCCGCCGCAGCTCGGACGTCGCCTTCATCGGCCACGACGGCGCCGGCCTCTCCGGCTCGCGGGTCGCCGTGGGCCTGCAGTCGAAGGGCACGGCGATCATCCACCGGGCCGATCTCGAGCCGCTCGACAACCTGGAGCTCTTCGGCATGTCGCCGCTCTACACGCTCGAGTCCTACCGCGCGATCGGACGGAACGCGGCTGGCTACGCGCTCGGCCGCCCGGTCGGGCCGGTGCCCACGGCGATGGACAATTTCGCCCGCGCCAAGCTGATCGTGAAGACGACGCTCCTCCACGCGCGGGAGACAGCCGCCGTCGTCCCGCAGGCGCCCGCCGTCGAGGTCACGCTCGTGGGCCCCCCGGGGCCCGTGGCGGTCGAGGCGCTCCCGGGCACGGGCCCAGGCGTCTACCAGTAGCGCTTAGCGTTGCGCGGCCGTGACACCACGGCCACGAGCAGGATTCCCGCGGCAGCCAGCTGGGCCCACGCCGGGACGCCGCCCTCCTGGTGCAGGCCGCCCACGCGGTGGCTCGGGAAGAGCTTGCGGCCGCCGGGGCGGGGCAGCGGCAGGACGTGCTCGAGGTCGGGTGCGGACGCGGCCAAACCGCCGATCGCCTCGGGGCTCGTCACCCCACGCGTCGCCGCGAGCAAGGCGACGAGCACGACCCCGGACCAGCCCTCGAACTTGCGGGAGCGGATGTCGTGGTGCGGGAGGAGGTCGGCGGCCAGGTGGAGAACCGGCCCGAGCGCCAGCGCGCGCAGGCGCGTGCCCGCGAGCGCACCTCCGGCGGCCCCGGTCGCGACGTGGAGCGAGACGATCACCCGAAGCCCTTACGCCGACGTCTTGCCGCCGTAGCCCCACTGCTGCTTGGGAATCCCCTCGACGATCACCCACGTGTGCGACCGGATCTCCTCGGACGTTGCCGCGCAGACGGCGTCCGTGATCCCTGCGATCAGTTTGTCGACGGTCTCCTGGTTCTCGACGCGCGTGTCGTAGAGCTTGACCTGGATCAGCGGCACGTTCTCCTCCTTGGTCGGGAGGCGACGGTACCGCATGCGTTCGTGTCAGCGAGCCAGATAGCCGCCGTCTACGGGAAGCACTGCGCCCGTGACGTACCCGGCCGCCGGCGAGACGAGCCAAGCGACCGCCTCGGCAACCTCCTCTGCCCGTCCCCACCGACCGGAGGGGATGCGGGCCGTGATCTCCGCCAGCCGGTCTTCGTCGGCACGAATCTCGTCCGTCAGCTCGGTCTCGACCCACCCGGGCGCGACCGCGTTGACGCGGATCCGAAGCGGCGCCCACTCGTTCGACTGCGCCTTCGTCAGCTGCGCGACGCCCCCTTTGCTCGCCGCGTAGGCAGCCGCGTTCACCCCGCCGAAGAACGAGAGCTGCGAGGCCAGATGGACGATGCACCCTCCGCCGCCCTGGGCCACGAAGTGGCGAGCGGCAGCGCGCGAGACGACGAAGGCGCCGGTGAGGTTGACGTCGAGCACGCGCCGCCAGTCCTCGAGGGGGAGCTCGAGCGCGGGCCCCCGTACGATCGTGGCGGCGTTGCAGACGCAGACGTCGAGCCGGCCGAGCGCGGCCACGGCGTCCGCGACCGCCTGCTCGGCGGCGTCGGCGTCACCGAGATCGGCGGCGAAGGACAGTCCGGGGCCCGCTCCGCGCTGGATCGTCGCGACGCGCGCCCCGAGCTCCTCCAGCTTGCGCGCGATTGCCAGCCCGATGCCGCGCGAGGCGCCCGTGACGAGAGCGCGCTGGCCCGCGTTCCCGCCGTCAGCTAGCGACGTGAGTCGCTCCCCCGTCTACGCCGAGCACGAGGTCACGGTCACGGTCGGGGACGTGGTCGAGCGGCACGGGGGCGAGCGCCTCGAAGAACGCGCAGCCCGCCTCCGAGTGGAGCTCGTGCTCGATGCCCCGGCCGACGACGACGGCGTCTCCCTCCGAGAGGGTGCGCGTCTCGGTCCCGACGGTCATCTCGAGCTCGCCCTCCAGCATCACCATCACCTGCTCGGTCGCCTCGTGGGCGTGGAGCTGCACGCGCGTTCCCGCCTCGTAGCGGACGCTGCAGACCAGCACCTGCTCGCCCCCGATCGCCCGAAGCGTGACGCCAGGGCGGAACGCGTGCGGCTCGACGCTCTTCCAGCTGCGGAAGGGCCCGCGGCCCTCAGCCATCGACGGCGAGGAACCCTTCTCCCCCGGTGGCCGAGACACTCCGGACCGAGAGGTCCTCGTCGAAGACGATCCGCTTGCCCTCCCGGCGAGGCTCGCTCCGGCGCTCGAGCGCGCGGAGCACCCGCTCGGGGGTCGCCGGGCACTCCGTCACCCAGACGCCGACGGCGTCGTAGATCGCCGAGCAGATCGCGGCGGGCTGCGCGTTGTTCGCCATCTCGCCGATCGCCTTGGCCCCGAAGGGCCCCTCCGACGAGGGGTACTCGAGGATGACGTTGTCGAACTCGGGCAGATCCTTCGTCGAGGGCGCGAGGTACGAGCCGAACTGGTCGCCCCGGTGGTCGAGGGCGGGGTAGTACGGGTAGGTCGCCTCGAGGAGGCCGAGGCCGAGGCCCATCATCGCGCCGCCCTCGATCTGCCCCTCGACGAGCGTCGGGTTGATCGCGTGGCCGACGTCGTAGACCTGGATCAACTTCAGCACCCTGACCTCGCCCGTCTCGTCGTCGACCTCGACGTCGGCGACGCAGGCCGCGTAGGAGATCGCCGCGTGCGGGTCGCACTCGCCCGTGTCGGGGTCAGGGGCGGAGTAGGGCTTCATCCAGGCGCCGGAACCGGTGATCAGCTCGCCGTGCGTCCAGGTCGCCGCCGCCGCCACGTCGCCGACGCCGAGCTTGCGGTCGGGGGCGCCCTTCGCCCGCACCTCGCCGTCCGAGACCTCGAGGTCGGACGGGTCGATCTCCAGCTCGCGCGCGGCGATCTCGAGCAGCCGCTCGCGAACGCGCTCGGCCGCGACAGCGACTGCGTTGCCGCCGATGAAGGTCCCGCGGGAGGCGAACGTGCCGGTGCAGAGGGGGGAGGAGTCTGTGTTCGAGTTGTCCATCGTCACCCAGTCGTAGGGGACGCCGAGCGTGTCCGCGACGATCTGGGTGTGGACGGTCTTGGAGCCCTGCCCGATGTCGACCGTCCCTGCGAACACGTCGACACGGCCGTCGGGCTTCATCTTGATCCACGCCTGGCTCGGGTCGCCGCCCTGGTTCATGCCGGTCGGGTACTCGATCGCCGAGAAGCCTCGGCCGCGATGCTTGGCCATCAGTGAGCCCTCCGGTCAGGTTGGTATGGCACTACCTGCCTCCGTTGTCCCGCCAGGCCCCGAGCTGGTCGACCAGGTGCCGGGGCAGGGTCTTGCCCTTGCGCGGCGCGTTCGTCATCGCCCGGTACTCGGAGGCGAGCTCGACCCCCGCCGCCTGCGCGGCAGCCTGGATCGTGGGCACGGCGGAGGGATCCTTGAGGACGACGCGCGTCGGGGCCGTGTCCCCCACGCGGCTCGCGTTCTTCAAGCGGAGCTCCCAGGGATCGATCCCGAGCACGGTCGCGATTCGGGTCATGTGCAGCTCGACCGCGAAGGAGACCGACGTGACCCCGAACCCGCGCATCGCGGTCGTCGGCACGTGGTTCGACCAGATCACGTAGGCATTGAAGGACAGGTTCGGAATCGTGTATGCCCCGCCGAGGTGAAAGGCGTGCTTCGTCGCCCCGTACGAGGAGAAGCGCGTGTAGGCGCCGGCGTCGTGGAGGGTGAGGGTGCGCCGGCCGAGGATCCAACCGTCCTTGGTGACCGCGTCGGCGATCTCGACGTGCCAGGTGGCCCGCACGGACGAGCAGAGGAACTCCTCCTCCCGCGTCCAGCGCCACTTGACCGGGCGCTTCGCCTTGATCGCGAGCAGCGCGCTGATCGTCTCCGCCGCCGTGTCGACCTTCCCGCCGAAGCCGCCCCCGACTGTGCCGCCGACGAACTTCAGGTCGTTGAGCGAGACGCCAAGGTGCGTTGCGACGACACCCATCGAGAAGTACATCGCCTGAGTGCACGAGTAGATGACGAGTCGCCCTGTCGCCTCCGGGACGACGAGGGCCACCTGGGTCTCGGTGGGACAGTGCTCAATCGCCGCCGGCCGGTAGACGCCCTGGACGATGCGATCGGCCTTCTCGAAGGCCCAGTCGATGTCGCCCTTGCGGACCCGGCGCTCCGTGTAGGGCTCGTAGACGAAGAGGTTCCCGCTCGGCGAGACCTTCGGGACGTCCGGGTCGAACGCCTTGCGGATGTCGAGGAAGGGCTCCCGCTCCTCGTAGGAGATCTCGATCGCGTTCACCGCCTCCTGGGCGATTTCCTCCGTCTCGGCCGCGACGACCGCGATCGGCTGGCCCTGGTAGCGAACCTCGTGCTCGGCGAGCAGCGGCTCGTCGGCGGGGACGCCGAGGGCCGCGAGGTGGCCGACGATGTTCACCGGCACGTCCTCGTGGGTCACGACCGCGTGGACGCCCGGGACCCGCAGGGCCTTCGACACGTCGAGCTTCTTGATCTCCGCCGAGTGCACCGTCGAGCGGAGCGCCTTCGCCCAGAGCATGTCCGGGACTCGGACGTCGTCGACGTAGACGGACTGGCCCGTGACGTGCTGGAGCCCGTCGTAGCGGGGCAGGCGTGCGCCGACGGCTTTCACTTCGAACCCCCGTCAGAGATCATGCCGGGCTCCCCGGGATGACGACCGAGGGCTCGCCGGGCTCGGCCTCGGGCTCGGGCCTGGTCGTGTCGACTCGACCGGCCGCGGCGGAGAGGACGGCGTCGACGATCTTGACGTAGCCGGTGCAGCGGCAGAAGTGCCCGGCGAGCGCCTCGAGGACGTCGTCTCTCGTCGCGTCGGGCCGGCGGGCAAGGAGGCCCGTGGCGGCCATCATCATCCCGGGGGTGCAGAAGCCGCACTGCGCCGCGTAGTGCTCGTGGAACGCGGCCTGCACGGGCGAGAGGTTCCGCGGGTCGCCGAGCCCCTCGACGGTCGTGATGGCGGCGCCTTCGATCGCGCCGAGCGGCGTCAGGCACGCCCGTCGCGGCTCGCCGTCGATCAACACCGTGCAGGTGCCGCAACCGCCCTGCTGGCAGCCGGCCTTCGGGCTGAGCAGGCCGACCTCCTCCCGCAGGACGTTGAGGAGGGAGGTGAGCGGCGGGCTTGCCAGCTCGTACTCGGCGCCGTTGATGATCAGGCTCATCCGGCCTCCTTGAGCTGCGAGAGGACGCGGCCGACGAGCACGGGCAGCATGCGCTCGCGGTACCAGGCCGATGCCAGCGCGTCGTCGGTGAGGTGCACGTCGCGCAGGGCCTCCCCCGGATCGCCGTCGAGGCCGCCCTGCTCGACCGAGCGGAGCCGAACCGCGTACGGGCCGGCCCCCGAGCACGCGACGCGGAGGTCGGAGCCGCTTGGCGAGATGGTCGCCGCCACCGAGAGCGCGGTGTAGGAGTGCGCGTGCGGGCGCTCGAGCGCGGCCCAGCCGCCAAGCCGGTCGCGCGTCTCGAACTCCACCTGAACGACGAGGCGGTTGCCGGGGCTGGTGGAGAGGAAGCGCTCGACGGGCTCGGTCCTCTCGCCGCCGGCGCCCGCCGAGCGGACATAGGCATCCAGCGCGATCAGCGGCGCCTGGAGGTCGCCGCGGGGGAAGCCTCGCCCCGGGCCCGCGCAGAGATTGCCGCCCAGGGTGCCCTGCGAGCGGACCTCGTAGTCGGCGACGTGCCGCGCTGCGCTCGCGAGCGGCTCGGGCGCGTCGACCAGGGCGCCTACGGAGACCGCGGCGCCGATGCGCGTCGTGCCGCCCTCGTCGCGCCACTCGTCGAGGCCCGCGCGGGCGAGCAGGATCGTCTTTTCAGGCTTCAGGCGGCCCGCTGCGAGCTCGGGCATCAAGATGGTTCCGCCGCCGAGCACGGTCACTCCGGTGCCGTCGCCGAACGCGGCGATCGCCTCCTCCTCCGAAGCAGGGACGAGGACCTCGGGCTCGGCGAGGGGCGCAACGCTCACGGCCTCCGAGTTCTATGGCCGCGCGCTGCCGGTGTCAACCGGGTTCGCGCGGGCGGGCTGGGGTGGACAGGCCTAGGTCCCGAGCGGCTCGCCGCTGACCGGGATGACGGGCTCGTCCGCCGGGACGCCCGCGACCGTCCGGTGCTCGCTCACGGTCCGGTGCGCGACAGGCGTCTCCGGCCCGGGCACCGACTGGCCGAGCCTCGAGATGATCCGGCCGCGCGAGACCCGCGCCGGGTAGTCGTGGATCGGGAGCACGAAGGTGCTGGAATTCAGCACCTTCTTGATCGCACCTCGCTCGTCGCGCTTGGAGGTGCCCTGGTTTCCCGTCGACTGGGGCTCGTAGTCGAGCACCTGGTAGATCGGCTCGACGATCTGATTCTGGATGTCGTAGATCACGTCTCCGCAGATGCAGGCGATCCCCTCCGCCGTCTCGACGAGGACGTTCATCGAGCCCTCTGTGTGCCCGTTCGCGGCCTCGCAGACGATTCCAGGCAGGATCTCCTCCGGCCCGGAGAGCTCGAGGTCGAGCAGGCGGAGGGCCCCCGGCTCGTGCAGCCGGTCGATGTGGTGCTTGACGTACTCGGCCGGGTACTGCTCGCCCATGATCCCCGAAGCCGAGTACTCGAGCTCACGGCGGTTCGTGATCACGGTCGCCTTCGGGAAGCGGTCGTCCTGACCCGCATGGTCGATGTGGTGGTGCGTGTGCAGGACCCAGCGGACGTCGTCGATCGCCACGCCGTGCAGCGCGAGCTGGTTCTCGAGCTGCATCTCCTCGGTGATGTAACCCGTCATCCCCAGCCGCTGCATGATCTCCGTGCCGCTCGCTCCGGTGTCGACGAGCACGGGATCGTCTCCGCCGAGGACGAGGCAGCCCCAGGTCTTCACCCGCGTCGAGATGCCCATGTTCCGCCCCAGGACGAGGAAGCTCGACTCGAGGTCGATGTCGATCAGGTCGAGCAGCTTGATCTCGTAGGCCATGCTGATCTGCTCCTTTCGCGGATGTCGACCGGCTTGTCGGCCGATACATAGGGGTACGACGGGGCCGGTGTCAATCCCGGCGGGCCCGGAGCCAGCACCCCTCCGGCGTAGACTGAACGGGTGACCTTCGCGAGCATCGACGCGCTCGAACAGGCGCTTCGGGAGGCGTCCTACCTGCCCGATCGCGGCCTCGCGACGGCGCTCTACCTGGCCTCGACGCTCGAGAAGCCGCTGCTGCTCGAAGGCGAGGCGGGCGTCGGCAAGACAGAGGCGGCGAAGGCGCTCGCGCGGGCGCAGGGGGCCAGATTGATCCGGCTCCAGTGCTACGAGGGCCTCGACGTCGCGCATGCGGTCTACGAGTGGAACTACTCGCGCCAGCTCCTCCACATCCGAGCGGCCCAGGAGGGCACGGTCTCCGAGGCCGAGCTCTTCGGCCCCGAGTTCCTGATCCGGCGCCCGCTGCTCGAGGCGATCGAGAGCTCCGAGCCGGTGGTGCTCCTGATCGACGAGATCGACCGCGCCGACGACGAGTTCGAGGCCTTCCTGCTCGAGGTGCTCTCCGACTTCCAGATCACGATCCCCGAGGTCGGGACGATCGTGGCCGAGCGCCGGCCCGCGGTCGTCCTCACCTCGAACCGGACCCGGGAGCTGCACGACGCGCTCAAGCGGCGCTGCCTCTTTCACTGGATCGGGCACCCGACGCTCGAGCGCGAGATCGAGATCGTGCGGCTGCGCGTCCCCGGCGTGCCGGAGCGCCTCGCCGCCCAGGCGGCCGCCTTCGTGCAAGGCCTCCGGCGGCTCGAGCTGGCGAAGCCGCCCGGCGTCGCCGAGACGATCGACTGGACGCAGGCGCTCGCCGCGCTCGGGCGCGAGGAGCTCTCGGCGGAGGTGGTCGAGCAGACTCTCGGCTCGGTCCTCAAGTACCACGAGGACTTCGAGTCGGTGCGAGATCGGGCCCTCGTCGACCTCGTCCAGGAGGCTCGCGGTGCCCGGTGACGCCGTGGTGAAGCACGTGGTGACCTTCGGCCGGGTGCTGCGTGAGGCCGGGATCGAGGTCGGTCCCCAGCGGGTTCAGGACGCGCTCACGGGCCTTGACGCGGTCGAGCTCGCCCGGCGGGAGGACGTCTACTGGACGCTCCGGCAGACGCTCGTCTCCCGCCTCGAGGACCTGGAGCCGTTCGACCGGGCCTTCTCGGCCTGGTTCGAGCGGGCCCCGACTCGCCGGGCGGCACCCCGCACCCGCGCCGAGACGATCCGCCCGGTCGCGAGCTTCGCTGGCGGAGGGACGGCCGACGCCGAGCCCGCCGACGGTCAGCAGACCGCGCGCGGCTGGAGCTACGAGGAGCTCCTGCGCCAGCGGGACTTCGCCTCGCTGACGCCGGACGAGCTCGCCCACGTCAGGAAGCTGATCGCGCGCGCGGGCGACTGCCGGCCCCTGCGTCGCTCCCGGCGCCTGCGCGCGCACCGGCGAGGGCACGAGCTCGATCTGCGCCGGCTCGTCCGCGCCTCGCTCGCGACCGGCGGCGACGCTGCCGAGCGCTCGTTTCGCCGCCGTACACTGGTTCCCCGCAAGGTCGTACTGCTGTGCGACGTCTCGGGCTCGATGGAGGCCTACGCGCGGGCGCTCCTGCTCTTCGTCCACGCCGTGGTCGGCACCGGTCGCGGCGTCGAGGCCTTCGCCTTCGGCACACGGCTGACGCGCCTGACCCCCGAGCTCGCGACCCGCGACCCGGAGCGCGCCCTTGCCGATGCCGCGAAGCGGGTCCTCGACTGGACGGGCGGCACCCGGATCGGCGAGTCGCTGAAGGCGTTCAACGACGAGTGGGGCAGGCGCGCGCTGACCAGGGGCGCAGTGGTGGTGATCGCCTCCGACGGCTGGGAGCGAGACGACGCTGCGCTGCTCGGCTCCGAGATGGCCCGGCTGGCGCGCTCGGCCTATGCGGTCGTCTGGGTGAACCCGCTCAAGGGCAATCCCGCCTACCAGCCGCTCGCCGGCGGGATGCGCGCGGCGCTCCCGTTCGTTGATCGCTTCTTGCCGGGTCACAACCTGGCCAGCCTCGACGCACTGGCCGAGGTGCTGACCGGAATCGAGAGGAGGCACGCAGCGTGAAGGAGATCCTCGACGACGTCCGCCGCTGGCGGGAGCAGGGCGAGCAGGTCGCCGTCGCCACGGTGATCGCGACCCGCCGATCCGCGCCGCGACCGGTGGGCGCGAGCCTCGCCGTCTCGGCCTCGGGCCAGATGTGCGGCTCCGTTTCGGGGGGTTGCGTCGAGTCCGACGTCTACGAGCACGCACGCGAGGTGCTCGAGACCGGGACGCCGAAGCTCTTGAGCTACGGCATCGCCGACGAGGAGGCCTGGGCGGTCGGCCTGCCCTGCGGCGGCGAGATCGACGTGTACGTCGCGGAAAGTCCTCCGGATTTTCCTCGAGAGACGCTCGAGGCCGAGCGCGCCGTGCTGTTCAGCGTCGTCGACGGCGCTCTGGCCGGGAGGTGGAGCCTCAGCTTCGAGAACGGTGATGTGAAGGGCGACGGGGTCCCCGACGAGGCTGTGGCCCAGTTCGACGAGCTGATCCGCGGCGGGCGAAACCGGCTGCTCGAGCTCTCCGACGGGACGAAGGTCTTCGCCGAGTGGTACGGGCCGCCGCCCCGCCTGCTCGTCTACGGCGCGGTTGACACGGCCGAGGCGCTCTGCCGGGCAGCCGGCCTGCTCGGCTGGCACACGATCGTCGCCGACGCACGCGCGAAGTTCGCCACCCGCGAGCGGATCCCGAGCGCCGACGAGCTGATCGTCGCCTGGCCCGAAGAGGCGCTCGCACAGGTCGCGCCCGACCACCAGACGGCGATCGTCGTCCTGACGCACGACGACAAGTTCGACGAGCCAGCGCTCAAGGGGGCACTCGAGACCGAGGCCTTCTACATCGGCGCCCTCGGCTCGCGGCGAAACCAGGAGCGCCGGCGCGGTCGGCTGCTCGAGGCCGGCGTCGCGGAGGAGGAGCTCGACCGGATCTCCGGACCGTGCGGGCTCGACCTCGGTGCCGACTCGCAGTCGGAGACCGCGCTCTCGATCCTGGCCGAGATCCTCGCCGTCCGCGCGGGGCGGAGCGGCGGCCCGCTCAAGACCGCGAAGCAGCGGATCCACGCCGAGGTCTAG
>JACDAS010000157.1 GCA_013695295.1 Actinomycetota bacterium
CCGAAGACGTGGCCCGAGTTCCAGGAGACGGCGCAGTTCATCACCGACCAGATGGCGCCGAAGGTCTACGGCACCGGCATGGGGCGCGCGCTCGGTAACCCGGGGAACCAGTTCTACTTCTTCCAGCAGTTCCGGGCGAACGGCGGCCAGTTCTTCGATCCGAAGTCGATGAAGGCGCAGATCAACAACGCGATCGGCGTCAAGACCATGAACCAGATCCTGGCGCAGAACAAGGCATCGCCGCCGGGCGTCGAGAAGCTGTCCTTCGTCGACGGCTGGGTGCAGTGGCTGAGCGGAAAGACGGCGATGATGATGGCCTGGCCGCCGACCGGCCGGATCTCGGAGAACTACGCGCAGCGCGACAAGGCGTTCTCGTTCCTGCCGAAGTCCAAGATCGTCGGCAAGGTGGGATACTCGACCGTGCCCGGCCTGAACGGCGAGCACGCCGGGGCGTTCCTCAAGTGCGTCGCGGCGGACGGGAAGAACCAGGAGGCCGCATACCTGTTCGCGCAATGGGCGACGAGCCCGTCGGTGTCGCTTCAGCGCGTCCAGCTGCCGTACACGCTTCGCGACCCCTATCGCGTCTCGCACTACCGCTCGAAGAAGTTCTGGAAAGCGTGGCCGAGCGCCAAGCAGTACCTGAAGACCCTCGCCGAGGGCGCCAACCACGGCGTGCTCGACCCGATCATGACCGGCGCGGCCGACTACGCGAACGCACTCGACCGTGCGATGACCGCCATCTACGCGGGCAAGAGCCCGAAGTCGGGTCTCGACGAGGCCGCGGCCGAGTGGGACCGGATCACGGACAAGATCGGCAAGGACAACGCGCGTAGGTCGTACCAGAACTTCCTCAAGCTGCCCGGCTCGACCAGCAAGAACACGGTCGCGGCCAAGGGCCTGTCGGTGCACCAGTAGCGACCTAGCGACCCGTGGCGACGCGAGTCGAGACGTTCGGGAGGAGGCGGCTCAGGGCCGCCTCCTCCTCGTTTGATCGGCACATCCGCCTGTGGCTGATCGCACCTGCGGTGCTGATCATCCTGGCGCTGACGATCTTCCCGCTCGCCTTCTCGCTCTGGGTGAGCTTCGTCGAGTTCGACTTCTCCGTCTCGAACGAGCACCCCTGGGTCGGGCTCGACAATTTCCGGGACAACTGGAGAGATCCGGTCTGGATCCATTCGCTCAAGGTGACCGCGATCCTCGCGACCGCCTCAGTGGTGGTGGAGCTCGCGATCGGGTTCCTGCTCGCCCTCGCGATGCTACGGCCATTCCGCGGTCGACGCCCGCTGATGACCTTGTTCGTGCTGCCGCTCTTCATGAGCCCAGTGATTGTCGGCGGCTTCTTCGACCTCTTCCTGCGCCGCCCCTTCGGGCCGATGAACTGGCTCCTGAATCAGATCCCGTGGATGGGCGATGTCTCGATCGACTTCACGAACGACTTCCCGTGGACGTTCATCTCGCTGATCATCGCGGACGCGTGGCAGTGGACACCGTTCATGTTCGTGATCCTGCTCGCGGGCCTCAGCTCGATCTCGGACGAGCTCTACGAGGCGGCGGAGATCGACGGGGCGAAGCCGCGGCAGTCGTTTTTCTTCGTCACCCTCCCGCTGCTGATGCCGATCGTCCTGATCGCCTTGACGTTCCGGTTCATCGACGCGGCGAAGCTCTTCGACATCATCTACTCGCTCACTCGAGGCGGGCCCGGGACCGACACCTACACGTCGTCCTACTACCTGTACCAGCAGGGCTTCGAGTTCTTCCACCTCGGCCAGGGGACGGCGGGGTCGTGGATGTTCCTGGTCTTCCTGACGGTGATCTCGTTCTGGCTTGTCCGACGGCTGCTGAAGCCGCTGGAGGCGTGAGGTAGCGATGGCTGTCGAAGCGCGCAGGCTGAGGCGGCGCCCCGCTGCGGGGGCGTCCAGGGCCGTCCGCGGAACGAAGTTCCGGCCGGGCGCGATCGTGCGGTTTACCTTCATCGCGATCTACCTCGCGTTCCTGCTCGTCCCCCTCTACTGGGCGGCGGTGACGTCGATCAAGCCACAGGACGATTTGCTCGTCGACCCGCCGGTCTGGTGGCCGGCTGATCCGACCAGCGTCCACTACGACACTGCGCTCAACAGCTTCAACGGCTGGAAGGGTCTCAAGAACTCGCTCATCATCGCGTCGTCCACGACGGTGCTCGCGCTCCTGATCGGCACGTCGGCCGCATACTCGATGGCACGCTTCCGAACCGGCGGCAAGCACCTTGCCTTCTGGTTTCTCTCGCAGCGCCTGATGCCACCGGTCGCGGTGATCATCCCCGTCTTCCTGCTCTACAGCCGCTACTCCTCCGAATGGCTCGGGTTCTCGCTCATCGACACGAGGACCGGGCTCGTGCTGCTCTACACGGTCTTCGCGCTGCCTTTCACGATCTGGATGATGTACGCGTACTTCCGCCAGATGCCGCCCCAGCTCGAGGAGGCGGCGCTCGTCGACGGGTGCTCGCGGTTCCAGGCCCTCTGGAAGGTCGCCTGGCCGCTCGCCACGCCCGGCCTCATCTCGGCGGCGGCGTTCGCGTTCATCTTCTCGTGGACGGAGTTCCTCTTCGCCCAGGTGCTCGCGAAGGACCATGCGGTGACGCTGCCGGTGGCGCTCGCGGGGATCGTCGCCGGGTTCCAGGGCAACCAGTACGGGGAGGCGAGCGCGCTGACGATGGTCTCGCTCGTCCCGGCACTGTTCCTCGGCATCCTCGTCCAACGCCACCTCGTCCGTGGGCTGACGCTGGGGGCTGTGCAGGGCTAGACGCGCGGGCTCTGGCGGGCGCGACCGGCTCGTCGCCACCAGCGCGTCGAGCGGGGCCCAGAAGAGACGGTGCGCCTCCGCGGACATCAGCTTCACCGACTCGTGCGTCGCCTGGAACGACGATGTTGGTAGCGGGGGAACACGACGGCGCTGCCTCGCGCGTCAAACGGCCTCCGGTGGCCCGAGCACCCGCCCGCCGTCAACGGGGATCACGACGCCCGTCACCCATTCGGCGTCGCGGTCGACGAGATTCCAGATCCAGCGCGCGATCTCCTCCGGCCGTCCCACCCTCCCGAGCGGCACCATCGCGCCGAGCTGCGCCAGCCGCTCCTCGGGGTTCGCGACGACCTGGTGGATCTCGGTAGCGACCGGGCCAGGCCGGACGCAGTTGACGCGGATCCGGTCGGGCGCGAGCTCCGCCGCGAGGTTCTTCGTCATGTGCTCGAGGGCCGCCTTCGTCAGCCCGTAGATCGTCTGCCGCGGACGATACATCGCCGCAGCAGCAGAGCTGACGTTGACGATCGAGGCGGCGGGCGACGCGCGCAGCGCCGGGAGCGCGGCTTGGACGAGGAAGTACGGCGCACGGACGTTGACGGCGAAGTTGTCGTCGAACTGCTCGACGGTCACATCGGGGACGAGCGCGAGCTCGAACGCCGCCGCGTTGTTCACGAGCACGTCGATTCTCCCGGTCCGCTCCAGTACAGCCTCCACGACGCGGGCCGGCTCGTCGCGCTCGGCCAGGTTGGACGGAAGCACGAACGCACGCTCCAGCCCGGCTGCTACGCCCTCGAGCCTGTCCGCTCGGCGCGCGACCAGCGCCACCGTAAGGCCCTTCTCGTCGAGCAGCCGCGCCGTGGCCGCTCCGATCCCGGTCCCGGCGCCGGTGACGATCGCGACGCGCTCGTCCACGTTGCGAACTTACTACGATTGGCCGATGCGAGTCCTCGTCGTCGGCGCCGGGCTGATGGGGGCTCAGATCGGGTGTGAATACGCCCTGGGCGGCCACGTCGTGACCCTCTCGGCGCGCGACGCCGGTCGGGTCGAGGAGCGCGTAGCGCGGGCGCTCGCGACCGTCGCCGAGCACGGGCTCGCGACGCGGGACGACGTCGTGTCGGCGCGCAGCCGGCTCGAGATCGAGACCGCGTACGACCCTGCCGGCTGGGACGTCGTCGTCGAATCGCTCCCCGAACAGCTCGAGCTGAAGGCGGAGCTCCTCGGGCCCGTCGCGGCGGCCTCTCCGGCGGCGATCATCGCCTCGAACACGTCGTCTCTCTCGGTCCGTGCGCTGGGAGAGCTCGCAGGCGCGCCCGAGCGCACGGTCGGCACGCACTACTGGAATCCGCCGCTGCTCATGCCTCTCGTCGAGGTCGTTCCCGCGACCGCGGACGGCGCGGTCGTCGAGCGGGTCGTGGAGATCCTGGAAACACTCGGCAAGCGGGCGGTGCTCGTCGAGCGAGACGTGCCCGGCTTCATCTGGAACCGCCTTCAGTTTGCGCTGCTGCGCGAGTGTGTCTGGCTCGTCGAGAACGAGGTGGCGACGCCGGAGACGGTCGACGAGGTCGTCCGCCAGGGTCTCGCGCGGCGCTGGCGTCACGTCGGTCCGTTTCAGGCGATCGCGCTCGGCGGCGTCGACACGTGGAACCGCGCGGGTGCCAACCTCGTCCCGGAGCTGTCGCGCGCGGAGCAGCTCCCCGACCTGCACCGTTGGACGGACGACAGCGGCGGTCTGGCGGAGGTTGCCGCCGCCCGCGACCGAGCGCTCGCGCGCGAGCTGGTCGTCGAGAGGAACGCCTGATGGCCGGCGAGCCGCCGGTCCTCGTCACCGGCGGCACCGGGTTCATCGGCACCTACGTCGTGCGGGCGCTGCTCGAGAGCGGGCGCAGGGTGGTCGTGTTCGACATCCGGGGCCTGACTCCCGAGGGTCGCTTCACCCTCGGGGATCTGGCCGACGCGTTCGAGGTCGAGGAGGGCTCGATCGACGACTGGTCGCGTGTGATGCACGTTGTGCGCCGGCACAACCCGGTCGACGTCGTCCACCTGGCAACGATCACGCATCCGGTCTTTCTCTTCACCAACCCGATGCCGGGCGTCCGTGTGAACTTCGAGGGGACGATCCACGTCCTCGAGGCGTCACGGCTGTTCGACATCCGACGCATCGTCTACTTCTCGTCGATCGGCGTGCTGCCGGCGAAGCAGTACGAGCCGATCGACGCTGCGCACCCGATCTTCCTCGCGCGGGACTCCGTGCCGACCGGTGTGTACGGCGCGTCGAAGATCGCCGCCGAGGCGTTCTGCTCGGCCTACAACCAGGCCTTCGGGACCGATTTCCGAACCGTCCGGCCCTCCGCCGTCTACGGGTTCGGCATGCAGTGGCCGATCTTCATCAAGCCGATGGTTGAGGGGGCCGTGCGGGGCGAGGTCGTCACCTTCGAGTCGGGAGGGCCGTTCCCGCGCGACTACACGCACGCCGCGGACCTGGCTTCGCTCGCCGTCGCCTGCCTCGACGCGCCGGACGAGGCCGACCGGATCTTCTACGGCGCGACCGGCGAGCCGCTGGTCACCGCCGCGGAGGTCGCGCGGATCGTGATGGAGCTCGTGCCGGGCTCGCGGATCGAAATCCCGGACACGCTCACGGAGGCCGACCAGATGGAGCTTCCCTACCGCGGCCGGCTCTCGATCGACAGCAACCGCTCGCAGCTCGGCTGGGAGCCGCGGTTCCGCGACGTCCGCGACGGAATCGCGGACTACGTCGAGCGCTACCGGGCCTTCGTCAGCTCCTCGGGCTGAGTCGACCCGTATCAGCCCGCCAGCGGGTCCAGCAGCACCGGCTACCCGGCGACCCGTTCGCGGTAGTCCTCGCGCACGGGGTGGAAGACGTCGAGGACACGGCAGCGCCCGCTCTCGGTCCAGGCCGCGTGGGGGACCTGGCCCGGGATCTGGTAGGCCGAGCCTGGGCGCAACCGGTGCTCGACACCGCCGACGCGCAACACGAGGTCGCCCTCGAGCACCATGCCGAGCTGTTCGTGGGGGTGGTCGTGCTCGGGAACGCGCGCCCCGGGGTCGAACTCGAGGAGGTTCAGCATCGCGCCCTCGCCGAAGAGAGGCTGCATGCGCACGCCGGGCGCGAGCTCGTGCCACGCCCCGGCGTCCAGGTCGACGACCTGTGTCACCAGCCCGCTTCGACCGGATTCGTCAGCTCGCCGATCCGGTCGACCGTGACCGTGACCGTATCCCCCGGCTTCAGGTAGCGCGGAGGGTTCCTGAAGGTGCCGACGCCGGCGGGCGTTCCCGTCGTCACGACGTCCCCCGGCTCGAGTGTGATCAGCCGTGTCAGGAACTCGATCAGCCGGCCCGGCGTGAAGAGCATCTCCGACGTCGGCGCCGACTGCATCGTCTCGCCGTTGAGCGTCGTCGAGACGTGGAGCGTCCGCCAGTCGCCAAGCTCGTCGGAGGTGACGATCTCGGGGCCGAGCGGCGAGAAGGTGTCCGGGTTCTTGCCGAGCGTGATCTGCAGGTCCTTGAACTGGACGTCCCGCGCGCTGACGTCGTGGAGGACCGTCCAGCCGAAGACGTGGTCGAGCGCGTCGGCCTCCGAGACCCGCTTCGCGCGCCGGCCGATCACCATCGCGAGCTCCACCTCGTAGTCCGTCTTCGTCTCGGGCGTCGGGATCCGGATCGCCTCCCCCGGCCCGACGACGGCGCTCGGCAGCTTCGAGAAGAAGAACGGCTCCTCCGGCATCGTCGCGTCGGGGTTCTCCTCCTTGTGGCTTGCATAGTTGATGCCCGAGCAGAGGATCTTCCCCGGGCGGATCGGGGCCAGGAGGGTCGCCCCAGCGACCGGCCGGCCGCTCAGAGCTGCCTCTCGCGCGCGCGAGAGACCGGTCTCGCCGTCGTCGATCAGCGCGCGCATGTCGGCGTACCCCGTGTCGACGATTCCCCCGTCCGTCCGGACGCCCGCCCCGGTGAGGCCATCGGCTGCGTAGGTGACGAGCCTCACGCCACTGCCGCCTCGATCTCGTAGCGGTCGCCATCGACGACCAGCGTCTCGCCGACGTCCGGCGCGACGACACGACGCGTGCCGGTCGTGTCGTACTTCGGGACGAGCTCGACGAAGCGGTCCACCTCGGCGTCGCGCTCGAGGTAATGGCAGGCGACAGCGAGCTTCAGCCTCAGCATCTCGGCCGCGCGGGCGGCCTCATCGGCGTCCATCTCTCCGGTCGTGAACCGTCCGGGGCCGGGCACACGGTCGAGCAGTTCGTGCGGAACGGTGCAGCCGAGCAGGCCAATCGTCGGCTGGTACAGCTCGCCGAACAGCGACATGTCGAAGATGCTCGTGTCGCCGTAGTGGTAGATGCGAACGCCCGGCTCGGTCTCGACGATGAAGGCGATCGGGTTCCCGACGACCTGGCGCCCGTCGGAGAGTTGCCCCGACGACCAGTGATGGCACTCGACCGGGCGAACGACGAGCCCGGCGATTTCGACGACGATGCCCCACGTGGTCGCCCGGACCTGCTCGGGCGCGACGCCCTCGTCGATCAGCATCGCCCGCACCGCCGCGTCGCACACGACCGGCGCGCCCGTCCGCTTCGCGATCGCAGCCGAGTCTCCGTAGTGATCGAAGGCGGCGTGACTGACCAGGATGACGTCGGGGGTCGCCAGGTCGTTCGGGTCGGCCGACGCGCGAGGGTTGTCCGTCAGGAACGGGTCGATCAGGATCCGGTGCGTGGGGCCGACGATCTCGTAGCCGGCCGCGCCGAGGAAGGTGAGTCGCGTGCTCATCCGAGGCCCCGCATCGACTCCCAGCCCTTGACGAGCGCGACGAGCGCACGGTTGATCGGCACCGGCACACCGTGCTGGTCGGCCGCTCGGACGACCGCGCCGTTGATGACGTCGATCTCGGTCTGCCGCCCCGCCTCGAAGTCCTGGAGCATGGAGCCGCGCGCAGGGCCTGCGCGCTCGAGGAGTCCGTGGATGGCGTCGACCCGCTCCTGCTCGTCGACGTCGTAGCCCTGCGCCCGCGCCACTGCGGTCGCCTCACGCGCGACCTCCGTCACGAGGTCGTGCATCTGAGGCTGCGCCGTCAGCGCACCGGCGTTCATCCCCGGGAGGGAGGCGGTGGGCAGCGTCGCCGCGTTCAGGATCAGCTTCTTCCAGATCTCCGGCCGGATCTCGGGAGCGACGGATACCTCGAACCCCGCTGCGGCGAGCGCTTCCCGGAGCGGCCGCGCCGCGCCGCCGTTCACCCCGAACGCGCCGACAACGGTCGGGCCGACTCCGGGGTGCGCGACCTTGCCGAGCTCGAGCACGGTGCCGCTGTTGTAGGTGACGCCCACGGCGAGGCGCTCGGGGTCGTAGACGCCAGCGAGGACGTCGCCGTTGCCCCAGCCGTTCTGGAGCGACGCGACGACCGTGTCGTCGCCGACGAGCGGCCGCGCGGTCTCGGCCGCCGAGGCTGTGTGGTAGCACTTGACGAAGAAGACGACGAGGTCGCACGGGCCGACCGACGCCGGGTCGGTCGTCGCCGGGAGCTGCACCGTCCGCTCGGCCCCGTCCTTGGCGACGATCGTGACGCCGTCGGCGTTCAGCTTGTCGACGAGCGGCTGGGCGACGTCGACGAGCACGGTCTCGTGCCCGCCCTCGGCGAACCCTGCGCCGAAGATGCTCCCCATCGCGCCCGCGCCGACGATCGCGACCTTCACGCCTCAGCCCTCACTGGTAGGCCATCGTACAACCCTACGAATCGGGCGTGAACCACCGTCCGCCCGCCATGAAGCCGCCGTCCGCGATGAACGTCTGGCCGGTGATGAAGGACCCCGCGTCGGAGGCGAGCAGGACGCAGAGCCCTGCAAGCTCGGCGGGCAGGCCGGGCCGCTTCATCGGCACACGGTTGAGGATCCAGCGGCTCCGGTCGGGGTGGGCCCAGATCGGCGCGGCGAGCGGCGTGCTCATGTAGCCGGGGGCAATCGCATTTGCGCGGATCCCGTCATCGGCCCATTCCAGCGCCATCACGCGCGTGAGCTGGCTGAGCCCCGCCTTCGCCGGGCCATAGACCGAGATGTGCTCGAGGCCGTACGTGAAGTTGATCGAGCTCACGTTTACGATCGCTCCGCCGCCGGCTCCGCGCATCTCGCGTGCCGCCGCCTGGGAGAGGAAGTACGGCGCCTTCAGGTCGATCCCGGTGACGAAGTCCCAGGTGTCCGGGTCCATCTCGAGGATCGGCATCCGGCGGTTGACGGCGGCGCAGTTGACGAGGATGTCGATCCGCCCGAACCTCTCGAGTGCGCCGCCGACGATCCGCTCCGGAGCGTCGGCCGAGCCCAGGTCCGCGGGGAGGGACGCCGAGTCGATCCGCGCGTCGGCGAGCGCATCGCGAACCTCGTCGAGGGGCGTGCCCTCGAGGTCTGTGAGCACGACGCGTGCTCCCGCGGCGCCGAGGCCGGCTGCGAGCCACCGCCCGATCCCGCCGGCGGCACCGGTCACGACCGCGACCCTGCCGTCGAGCGAGCAGAGCGTGCCAGGCGCGAGTGCCCGGATCGCGTTCGCGTCGAAGGTCACGCGTCGATCCGAATGACCTCGTACTGGCGGAGCCGGAGCAGCTGGCCACCGCCGGCGTCCTCGAAGCTGCCGCGGAACGCCTCCGGCCGGAGCGTGGCGAGCTCATAGGAGCCCTCGTACAGCCGGCGCAGCCGGAGCCGCTCCCCGAGCGCAGCGACGTCGACCTCCTGCTCCTGCGGGGTCAGGTTCGCGATCAGGATGTGCAACGCTCCGCTCACGCGAAGGGCGAGCGCGACGACGTCGAGCGGCCGGCTCGAGCGGGCCTCCACGACCTCCGCGCCGCGGGCCTCGCCGAGGTCACGGAGGACGTGGTAGAGGGGAAAGACCTGGCCCGGCTGCGAGCAAAAAACAGCCGGCTTCGGGTTACCGCCTTCGCTCTCGACCACGCCCCGCCAGCCCTCGGTCTCGAAGTACGTGACTGCGGCGGCGCCCGCCTCCGCGAGGTGCTTTGCGCTCGCGAGCGTCCACGCCGCGCCGAACAGCGAGAGCTGCCGGCGGTCGACCTGGAACGGGAGCAACGACTCGTCGAGCGTGCCGTGGGGCCACGAGCGCGGCCGGATCGTGACCGGGCCGACGATCACGGGCAGACCGGTCAGCGCCCGCGCCGAGCGAACGGTCTCCCCTTGCGCCGACGCGGTCTCGCTGACGGAGGTGTCGTCGTCGGCGTGGACGGTGGCGCAGATCGAGTATCCGACGAGGTCGAAGCCGTCGATCTCGGGCGGCGCACGGTTGAGGTCGACGAACCACGAGTCGGTGCCGCCGCCGAACTGTGCGTTCCGGAGCGCGCCGGACAGGCGCTGTCGCACGAGCGCGACGAGCTTCGGCTCCGTCACGACCGGCCCTTCGCGCAAGACGAGCACCCGTACGACGTCGGCCCCGGCGAGCTCCTTCGCGAGCACGTCGAGCTCCGCCTCCGGGCTCTCGTCGGCGAAGAGCGCGAGCTCGAGCGGCGCGCCGAGCGCCCGTGAGGCCGAGACGGCGCGCGCGAGCCCATCCTGCCATCCGGGCTCGCCGACCCGGAGCTCGGTGCGAAGGTGCGACGGCCGCAGGGCCGCAAGCAGGTCGCGGCTGCCGAGGGGGGCCTCGGGCGAGAGCCCGAGTCCGATCGCCGGCAGCGTGCCGACGACCTCGCCGAGCTCGATCCGGGCGGGACCGTCGTCGGCCCTCGCACGGGCCGCACCGGCGACCGAGAGCCGGACGTGCTGCGTGATTCTCTGCCCCGCCTCGGCGCGGTGCGGCCATCCGAGCGCCAGCGGCGTCGAGTAGGTCTTGAACGACGCGTCGGTCCAGTTCCGCTGATCCTCCATCTCGAAGAGGTCGCCCTCGAACTCGAAGTTCGCCGTGACACCGTCGCCGAGGTCGAGCTCGAGCCGCTCGTAGGAGGGGAAGAGCGGCCAGAGCTTGCCGTCCTCGACGCGCTGGGCGCCGATCTCGGTCGGCAGCGCACCCTCGATCTCGGCGTCCGGCGTGCGGGCTCGGTACGAGCTGCCGGCGTGCTCCATCGGGTGCAGGACGCAAAACCCGATTCGGTTGTACGGGAAGTCCGTCCCGGCGACGCCGTCCATCAGGCAATCGAGGATTCCGTCCGCGCCAGTGAGCTCGCCTTTCCAGCGGAAGCTGATCGGCCCAGACTCGTGGAACGCGTCGAAGGTGACCCGGAACCGGCCGTCCCCCTCCTCGACGTGGAGGTTCTCGACCGAGGGCTGGATCGTTCCCCACGAGTCGTCGCGCACGGCGACGAAGAGCCGCCGGATGATCTCGCGGCCGCCGACGCGCACGTAGCGGAGGTCGATGCCCTCGAGGACCGCCGAGAGGGAGCCGGCCTGCAGACCGCGCATCTCTGGCGGCGGCTCGTCGACGCCGTGCCAGCGTTCGAGCCTCGAAGGCGTCATACAGTCCACCTTATGACAACACCTGCGCCGAGCCAGCCGCTAATCGTGCTCGACGACGACCCGACCGGGACGCAGGCGGTGGTAGACACGCCGGTGCTGCTCGAGTGGGACGCGGAGCTCGTCTCCGAGGCCGCCCGCGGCGCACGCGCAGTGCACCTGCTGACGAACGTGCGGGCGTTTCCGCCTGAGCGCGCGCGTGCCGTCACCCACGACGGTGCGCGGACGGCGGTCGAGGCCCTGGGCGAGCCCCGGCTCGCGCTACGAGGCGACAGCACGCTGCGGGGGCACCTGCTCGAGGAGTACCTCGCCGTCTGCGACGCGCGCTTCGGCGGGCGCCGGCCGCCGCTCCTGCTCGTGCCGGCGCTGCCTCACGCCGGCCGCGTCACAGTCGACGGGGTGCACTTGATCGAGCGGAACGGGACACGGACGCCCCTCCACGAGACGGAGTACGCGCGCGACGGGGGCTTCGCGTATTCCGACGCGAGGCTGCTGCGCTGGGCCGAGGAGCGCACGTACGGGCTGCTGCGCGCCGACGAGGGACTCGAGGTGAAGCCCGCCGGGGTCGCCGCCGCGATCGGCGAGCTCCAGGGGACGTCCACGGTGGTCGTGCCGGACGCGGAGACGCTCGGCGACCTCGAAGTGATCGCGGGCGGTCTGCGTGCGGCGGAGCGGGAAGGAGCAGAGGTCGTCGTGCGCTCGGCGCCGACCTTCGTGGGCGTGCTCGCGGGCAACCTCGCGGTCGGTTTCGCGGAACCGCCTGCCACGGGCGGGCCGCTTCTCGTCGTCGTCGGCTCGTACGTGCCCCAGACGACGCGGCAGCTGGCCGCGCTCGCGTCCCGCCACCCGGAGAGCATCATCGAGGTGAACGTCGCCGCACTTGCCTCCGGCTCGCCCGAGACCGAGATCGAACGGGCGGCGCGGGAGGCGCGCCGGCGGCTCGAAAGCGACGGCCTCGCGGTGCTGGCGACGCCTCGGGAGCGGCCGGTAGGCGTGGCGACCCTCGATGCCGGTGAGCGCATCGCGGCCGGGCTCGCGCGCGCAGCCGGCGCTGCTGGCGCCTCCGTGGTGTTGACGAAGGGCGGCATCACGGCCGCCGTCACCGCGCGGGTTGGCCTGGGAGCGCGCAGGGCGATCTGCCGTGGCCCGCTCGTCGACGGCGTCGCTCTCTGGGAGCTCGAGGATGGAACGCCGTATGTTGTCTTTCCGGGAAACATCGGTGACGACGCCACGCTCCTCGAGGTCGTGGAGCTCCTGCGCGGGTGAAGGCGCGTTTCTCGGAGCTGCTCGGCGCGGCGCAGGCGCAAAACGCCGCCGTTGGCGCCTTCACCGCCTACAACCTCGAGACGGCGATCGGCGTCGTCCGGGCGGCGGCGCGCCGCAAGCGGGGCGTCATCCTCCTCGTGAGCGAGAGGAGCTTCGACGACGTCTTCGTTGGTGCACTCGTGGCCGTGGCCGAGCGGGCATCTGTGCCTGTCTGCGTTCAGCTCGACCACTCAGTCGTGCACAGGACGATCGAGCAGGCTTTCGAGCTGGGCGCGGGCGCCGTCCTCGCCGCTGGGTCGAAGCTGCCGTTCGAGCACAACGTAGCTCTCGTGCAATGGGCGGCCGGACACGGTGAGGTCGAGGCGGAGCTCGGCGGCATCGAGGGCGACGAGGACATCGCGACCGCGGTTGCGGCGGGCGCGCTCACCGACCCCGAGGAGGCCGCGGACTTCGTACGGCAGACGGGCGCCGCCTGCCTCGCCGTCTCGATTGGCAACGTCCACGGCACGTACCGCGAGCCGCCGGAGCTGGACTGGGCCCGGCTCGAAGCGATTCGCGAACGAGTCGACGTCCCGCTCTCGCTTCACGGGGCGTCAGGTCTCACGGACGACCACCTGCGTCGTGCGATCTCGCTCGGGATCGCGAAGGTGAACGTCAACACGGAGCTTCGCGAGCAGTATCTGCGCACGACCGAGCTGGCGCTGGACCGCGTTCGCGAGGGCGCAAACGTCCTCGCGCTGAACAGCGCGCAGTCGGAAGCGGTCGCCGCCGTCGTCGAGGCCAAGCTCGCCGTCTACGACGGCTACTGACCCCACCGCGATCGCGAGCTCCGGAGCCCGTGCACCGGCATGCCCAGCTCGAGGCCGTCGCTCGACGGACGTCCACCGCTCCGCGATGATGGTCACGCATGCCGTCGCAACTCCCGAGGCGCATCAGCTCGGTCGTCACCGACGGGTTCTCGCGCGCCGGCGCGCGCGCGATGCTCCGAGGCGCCGGGCTCGGGGACGACGACTTCGCGCGCCCGATGATCGGGATCGCGACGGAGTGGATCGAGACGATGCCGTGCAACCTCAACCAGCGGGAGCTGGCGCAGGACGTGAAGGCCGGCGTCCGGGCCGCGGGTGGAACCCCGCTCGAGTTCAACACAATCGCCATCTCCGACGGCGTGACCATGGGGACGCCCGGCATGCGCGCGTCGCTCGTCTCCCGCGAAGTGATCGCGGACTCGATCGAGCTCGTCGCGCGGGGCCACCAGTTCGACGGCCTCGTCTGCATCGTCGGGTGCGACAAGACCATCCCCGCCGCCGCGATCGCCCTCGCCCGCCTCGACGTCCCCGGCCTCGTCTTCTACAACGGCTCGATCGCTCCCGGCAGGCTCAACGGCCGCGTCGTCACGATCCAGGACGTCTACGAGGGCATCGGTGCCCACGCGCTCGGCCTGATCACCGACGATGATCTGCTCGGCCTCGAACGGGTGGCCTGTCCTGGCGCTGGGGCCTGCGGCGGCCAGTTCACGGCGAACACGATGGCGACCGCGATGGAGTTTCTCGGGCTCAGCCCGGCGGGACTCAACGACATCCCCGCGACGCACCCCGCGAAGCCGGAGGCTGCGGAGCGTGCGGGGCGGATCGTGATGGATCTCGTGCGCGACGACGTCCGGCCCTCGCAGATCGTGACGCGCGCCGCACTCGAGAACGCCGTGGCGGCGATCGCGGCCACCGGGGGCTCGACGAACGGCGTGCTCCACCTGCTCGCGATTGCTCGCGAGCTGGACATTCCGTTCGACCTCGAGGACTTCGACGCCATCTCCGCGCGCACCCCGGTCATCGCGGACCTGAAGCCGAGCGGCCGTTTCGTCGCGACCGACGTCCACGAAGCTGGGGGCGTCGCGCTCGTCGCCCGCGAGCTCGTGAAGGGCCGGCTGGCGGATGGCTCCGTTCGGAACGTCGACGGCCGGACTCTCGCCGAGATCGCCGCCGGTGCCGAGGAGACCGTCGGTCAGGAGGTGATCGTCCGGCTCGAGCACCCGATCAAGCCGCACGGAGGCCTCGTCGTCCTCCGCGGGAACCTTGCACCAGACGGATGCATCATCAAGCTCTCCGGCTCCGAGCGGCTCTTCCACAGCGGCCCGGCGCGAGTCTTCGACGACGAGGAGGCCTGCTTCGCGGCGATCGCCGCGAGGGTGATCGGGCCCGGGGACGTCGTCGTCGTCCGCTACGAGGGCCCGGCCGGCGGTCCGGGAATGCGCGAGATGCTCCAGGTGACCGGCGCGATCGTCGGCGGTGGGCTGGGGCAGACCGTTGCGCTCGTCACGGACGGCCGCTTCTCCGGGGTCACGCGCGGGCTGATGGTCGGCCACGTCGCGCCCGAGGCGGCGCGCGGGGGCCCGCTCGCAGTCGTGCGCGACGGAGAGGAGATCACCATCGACATCGCCGGGCGGTCGCTCCGCGTCGCTCTGACGGACGACGAGATCGCCGCGCGCCTTCGCGACTGGCAGGCACCGCAGCCGAGGTACGACCGCGGCGTCTTCGCACGCTACGCAGCCCTCGTCGGCTCCGCCTCTGAGGGCGCGATGCTCCGGAACGGCTAGCTGTCCTGCCGCGGGACGTGGTGGACACGGCTGATCGGTGATCGGCCGCCGAGGCCGACCTCCCAGGCGTAAGAGACGCCGCGGCTAAGGTCCGAGATCGTGGAGCACCGACCTCTTGGCCGCACGGGCGTCATGGTCAGCCCCCTCTGCCTCGGCACGATGATGTTCGGCGCCTGGGGCAACACCGA
>JACDAS010000165.1 GCA_013695295.1 Actinomycetota bacterium
ATCCACGTCACCGGCAACAAGCTCGACCAAAAGATGTACCACCGGCACTCGGGCTATCCCGGCGGCCTGCGGAGCCGGACACTGCGCGAGCAGCTCGACCGGCGCCCGACCGAGGTGCTGCGCAAGGCCGTGAAGGGGATGCTTCCCCGCAACCGCCTCGCGCGCACGCAGATCAACAAGCTGAAGATCTACGCGGGGCCAGAACACCCGCACACGGCACAGGCGCCGAAGCCGCTGCCGCTGGAGGAGAGATGAGTCAGATCGCGCAGTACCAGGGAACCGGCAAGCGCAAGACCTCCGTCGCCCGCGTGATCCTGCGTCCGGGTGACGGCAAGACCTGGTTCAACGGCAAGACGATCGAGGAGTACTTCCCCCGGCTGACGCACCGGTCGATGGTGCTTGCGCCTCTGCGGGTCGCCGAGCTCGAGGGTTCGTACGACGTCCGGGTGCGCGTGCACGGCGGTGGGCCGAGCGGCCAGGCCGGGGCCGTGCGCCACGGCATCGCCCGGGCGCTCGTCGAGGTCGATCCGAACCTCCGCGTGCCGCTGAAGCGGGAGGGCTTCCTGGCCCGGGACGCGCGCGTCGTCGAGCGCAAGAAGGCCGGGCTCCACAAGGCCCGCAAGGCCCCGCAGTTCTCGAAGCGCTAGCGGCGCGCCTTCGTGGCGCCGCGTAAGTACTTCGGGACCGATGGTGTCCGCGGCGTCGTCGGCGAGGGCCTGACGGCAGACCTCGTCGAGCGCCTGGGCGGCGCGGCTGCAGCGTCCACGGGACGCGGCTGGATCTTCGTCGGCCGGGACACCCGGGCCTCCGGGGTCGAGCTCGAGGCGGCGTTCGTGCGGGGTGTCGAGAGAGCCGGTGGCCACGCGGTCGTCGCGGGTGTGCTGCCGACCCCGGCGGTCGCCCTGCTCGCGCTCGACCTCGGCGTTGTGATCACGGCGTCGCACAACCCGCCCGAGTACAACGGCGTCAAGTTCTTCGACGCCGACGGGCACAAGCTCTCCGACGTGCAGGAGGAGGAGCTGGAGCGCTGGCTCGAGCAGCGAGTCGAGGCTCCGGGCGGCTCGATCGACCGGGTCGGGATCGCCACCGACAGCTACCTCGAGCACGTCGTCGAGCGGTTTGGCTCGGATCTGGAAGGGCTCCGGGTCGCGGTCGACTGTGCGAACGGGGCGTACTCCTCCCTGGCTCCGAAAGCCTTCGAGCAGCTGGGGGCGGAGGTGATCGCCGTCGCCAACGAGCCGGATGGAACGAACATCAACGCCGGCTGCGGGGCGACCGACCTCGCGCTGCTCTCGCGTGTGGTCCGGGCGGAGGCCGCGGATCTCGGGGTGGCCTTCGACGGGGATGGGGACCGCATGCTGGCGGTTGACGCGACCGGGCAGCCGGTCGACGGAGACCAGATCCTGGCCGTCCTGGCCCTGCACCTCGGTGTCGAGCTCGTCGCCGTCACCGTGATGACGAACCTCGGCTTCCACCGCCTGATGGCCGAGCGGGGCATCCGCGTCGAGACGACCGCGGTTGGCGATCGCCACGTGCTGGAGGCGCTCCGCAGGGAGGGTGGTCTGCTCGGGGGGGAGCAGTCCGGCCACATCATCTACCTCGACGGTCACGTCACCGGCGACGGTCTCGCGGCCGCCCTCCTGCTCTGTGGGGCGCTCGAAGGCAGGACGCTCGGCGAGGCCGTCTCGGTGATGCCGCGTCTCCCGCAGGCTCAGGCGAGCGTGCACGTGCCACGGAGGGAGCTCCCGGCCTCGCTCGCGGCTGCGGTCGAGCGAGCGAACGCCGAGCTCGACGGCCGCGGCCGGATCCTGGTTCGGCCCTCGGGGACAGAGCCCGTGATTCGCGTGCTCGCCGAGGCCGAGACGGAACGCGAAACCGAGTCTCTCTGTGCTACCATCGTCGCTCTCGTGCGCCGAGAGCTCGGCTGACCACCTCCGACGAAGGAGGCGGTGGAAGCAGCCGGGCTTTCCGTGTTTTCGGGATCGGAACCCCAATCTTCACCCGGGAGTCAAACCGTCGAGCGAAGGGAGCTTCAGGGTGTGCGGAATCATCGGATACGTCGGGCCCAGAGCCTGCAAGTCTCTACTTCTCCACGGTCTTGAGCGCCTGGAGTACCGCGGCTACGACTCGGCCGGGATCGCCCTGCTCGAGGAGGACGGGCTCGACTTCGTCCGCGCAGTCGGGAATCTCCAGTATCTGAAGGACGCCGCGGGGTCGAACGGGTCGCCGTCGACCACGGGGCTCGGCCACACACGCTGGGCGACGCACGGGCGGGTCGCCTACGAGAACGCGCACCCCCTGACCGGTTGCGAGGACGGCCGCCTTGCGATCGTCCTGAACGGCATCGTCGAGAACTACCGTGAGCTGCGTTCAGCGCTCCAGGCCGACGGTCACACCTTCACCTCCGAGACCGACGCCGAGGTGGTCTCCCACCTCGTGGAACGCCACTACGACGGCGACCTGACCGAGGCCGTTCGGGCGGCCTACGCAGAGCTCGAAGGGCACTTCGCATTCGTCGTCGTCCACCAGGACCACCCGAATGTGCTCGTCGGCGCGCGGCTCCAGTGCCCGCTCGTCGTCGGCCTGGGCGAGGGCGAGACCTTCCTCGCGTCCTCGATCGCCGCCTTCCTCCGCCAGACCCGGCGGGTGCTGTTGATCGAGGACGGCGAGATCGTGACGATCAGGCCCGAGGGCGCGGAGTTCATCGCCGCCGACGGCTCCCCCGTCGAGGCGCGCGACGAGATGGAGGTCGACTGGGACGACGAGAGCGCCGAGAAGGGCGGCTACGAGACCTTCATGCTCAAGGAGATGTACGAGCAGCCGGACGCCGTCGAGGAGACGATCGGCGACCGCGTCAGGCACGGCCGACTCGAGCTCGAGGGGCTCGGCCTGGACGACGAGCGGATCAGGAACCTGCGCCGCATCGTCATCCTCGCCTGCGGTACCGCCTACCACTCGGGAGTCGTCGGCCGCTACGTGCTCGAGGAGTGGGCCCGGATCCCGGTCGAGCCCGACGTCGCGAGCGAGTGGCGCTACCGGAACCCGGTGCTCTCGAAGGACACGCTCGTGATCGGCATCTCGCAGTCCGGCGAGTCCGCCGACACGCTCGCGGCGATGCGCCTCGCCCGGGCCTCGGGGGCGCCGACCCTCGGGATCACGAACATGATGGGCACGCAGATCACACGTGAGGTCGACTCCGTGCTCTACACGAGGGCCGGCCTCGAGATGGCCGTCGCCGCCTCGAAGACGTTCACCGCTCAGGTCGCGCTCTTCTACCTGATCGGGCTCAAGCTGGCCCAGGTCCGCAAGACCCTTCCGGCCGAGGAGATCGCGAGCCTCCTGGGCGAGGTGCACGAGCTGCCGGCGAAGATGGCAGCCTTCCTGGCGGGCAACCACCCGATCGAGGAGATCGCCCAACGGCACTTCGACAAGCCCTTCTTCCTCTACCTCGGGCGTCACATCGGGCTGCCGGTCTGCCTCGAGGGCGCCCTGAAGCTGAAGGAGATCTCCTACATCCCGACCGAGGCCTACTCGGCCGGCGAGATGAAGCACGGGCCGATCGCGCTCCTCGACGAGCAGACCCCGGTCGTCTGCGTCGCCACCGACTCCCACGTCTACGACAAGGTCGTCTCGAACATTCAAGAGACGAGGGCTCGCGGCGCCCAGGTGATTGCGATCGCGACGGACGGCAATGAAGACATCCAGCACCACGCCGACGACGTGATCTTCGTGCCGCGGACGCACCCCTACCTCCAGGCGGTTCTGGCGGTGCTCCCGCTCCAGCTACTCGCTTACCGGATCGCGCGGCTCCGCGGCCTGAACGTCGACCAGCCGAGGAACCTGGCGAAGACCGTCACCGTCGAATAACGAGCTCTACCTTCGCCCGCAGGCCCGGCCGGTAAAGCACAAGCCCGACGCTGTCGCTGCGCCCTGGTTGTCGCCGCGACCTGCACGGCGGCCTCGTGCGGGAGCACGTGCGATCGCGTCTACGAACCCTGCGCGCCGCTCACAGCCGCCGTGCCGCCCTCGTCTCAGCCTTCGCCTCGATTACCCTCGCGGCCTCTTCCCCGCTTCCCAGCCCCCTCGCCGCGGCGGCGTTTTCGATCTCTGCATCCGACCGCCCCATCGTGCGCCCGCGCCGGTGGCCGAAGAGGAACGTCGCGGCGGCAGCTGCTGCGGCGGTGACCGCCTTCCAGATGTCCGAGCCATGCCTGTCCACCCAGTGGCCGAGGGAGGCGACGTTCCCATCGCTCAGCGAGATCAGCACGAGCCCGGTCATCACCGCCACGACGGCGAGCAGGCCGCAAGCGATCCCGAGAGTCGCGACGAGCTCCCGATCCCGATGCTCGCGTGCCACGCGAGGACGATCCCACCTGTGTCGCCCTCTGTCAAACCCCAGAAGCCGGCACACCCGTCCGGCGGCCTCGCCCCCTCTACGTCGGCAGGGGGAGGCGGCTCAGCGCACCGAGACGAGCGTTAGCGAACGCACGATGTGGTTGTTGCTCGCGTCGCCGATGTCGACGGTCATGCGGTAGCTGCGCTTGGCCTGGGGCTTGAAGGCGAGCTTCAGGGTCACCCAGCCGTCCGCCTCGATCACCGGAGCAGGCTGCTCGACGGCCACCACCGTCTTCTTGAAGATCACCTTGTAGGTGACGCCGACGCGCGAGCCGGTTCCCGAGTGTCCGGCCAGCTCGAGGGCCGAGACCCGCACGCTCGGGTTTGCCTTCCCGGCCTTCACGTACACGACCGCGTCGCGCGCGTCGAGCAGCCGGGCCATCGAGGAGAACTGCGCGAACGCGGGCTTGCGCGACCCGTCCTCGTCCAGCAGCCCGCTCTGCCACGGATTCGAGGGGTCGTCGCGGAGCACGAACCAGATGAAGACCGGCACGAACGAGTAGCCCTTGACGATGCCGAGCGCCGAGCGGGCATACGACGACTGGGTCGCGTAGGACACGCCTCGCGGCTCCTGCGGTCTCGTCTCGTGGCTGTACTCGGTCACCCAGATCGGCGTATTGCGGCGGTTGAACGCCTTGTCGAGGAGCTTCTGGAACTCCGGGAGCTGGGTGAGGCTCACGTTCGGCAGGCGCACCTTGTCCGTCGGCGCCTGGCTCGGCGTGAACGGGTACGGGTGCTCGGCCCACGCGTCGAATCTGAGCCTCGGGTCAGCCTTCGCCACGAGCTGGGCGAACTTGCCGGGTGAGTGCGAGTGCTGCACGGTGCTCGTCGGCTTGTCGTGTCCGCGCGCGGAGGTCTCGCCGATCGCCACCGCGGCCCGGGGGCTCCCCGCCTTGATCCCGGCGTACGCGGCGCGGTAAAGCTTCGCGTAGAGCCCCGGCGCGACGCTCTTGCCGGCGGCCGTGAACTGCGGCGACAGGAACTGCGCCAGATTGGGCTCGTTCCAGACGGAGAAGAAGCGGACGTACGGGAACCCCGCATACCGTCCGGAGTAGCGAGCTGCGAGCGCCCGGGAGAAGTCCGTCAGGTCGCCGAGCTTGGTGGGCAGCCGGTTCGGCTTCTGGCCGCCGTTCGCCCACGGCGGCGTCCCGTAGATCGTGAGCAGAACCTCGAACCCGCGCCGCTGGGCATTCCGGACGAGCTCGTCGACGTCCGAGAGCTGGTACGCCGGGTCGAAGGGGTTCGTGGGGCTCGCCGGGCGGTTGAATGCGACCCGCGCCCAGGTCACCTGCGCGCGGACGATCGTCGCGCTCGCCTGCTTGGCCTCGTCGAGATTCGCCTCGCGCGGCTCCCGGAAGCGGAAGCTGGGATCGTCCTGGAAGCCGACGTACATGTGGGGCGCCGCGGCGGCCGAGAGTGGGGGCAGCGCGAGGCCTAGAAGGCACGCGAAGACGATCAGGCGAGTCGGTCGATGCACAGGCACGCTCCTCAGGGTGGCGGTCCGGGTCACCGTAGCGAACCCTTTGTGAGCGGCGTGTTAGGAGCCGCCGTCCGCCCCGGGTCACTCGTCGGAGGGCAGTCGGCGAAGGCGTTTCGCCCGGCTCCGGCGGCGTTTCTCCTCCAGCCGGCGCTCGCGCGAGGCCGCCGTCGGCCTCGTCGCCCGGCGCGGCCGCTCGACGCGGAGGGCCTCTCTGAGCGTCTCGACCAGCCGCTCCGTGGCCAGCTCGCGGTTCCGCCACTGGCTGCGCTCGTCCTGCGCGACGGCGCGGAGCACGGCGCCCGCCTTCGCCACCACGCGACGCTTCTGCGCCGGCGTCAGGGCCGAGGAGGCCTCGACGTCGAAGAGGGCCTCGACCCGGCTCTCCGTCCGCTGGGCGTGCTGCCCGCCCGGACCGCTCGAGCGCGAGAAGCGCAGCTGGATCTCCGGGAGCGGGATCGCGACCGAGCGTGTCACCCGAATAGACTCGCCGTCCATGGCCGCGATTCTGCTCGACGTGGACGGCGTTTTCCACGTGTCCGGCCAGCCGATCCCGGGCGGCGCCGAGGCGGTCCGGGCGCTGCGCGAGGCGGGCCATCGCCTCCGCTTCGTCACCAACTCGACGACGCGCTCCCGCGGGCTCCTCGCCGAGGAGCTCAGAGGCTACGGGCTGGAGCTCTCAGACGACGAGCTGCAGACGACCCCGAGGGCCGCGGCCCGGACGTTGCGGGGCAAGCGAGTCTTCGCGCTGACGATGGCCGCGATCCGCGAGGACCTGGAGGGAATCGAGCTGGTCGGCGACGGCGCCGAGGCCGTGCTGCTCGGGGGGGCCGACGAGACGGCCGAGACGAACCGCGTCTTCAGCTACATGAACCTTGCTCGCGCCTTCGCCGAGCTCGAGGCCGGCGCCGAGCTCTACTGCCTGCACAAGAACCGCTGGTGGCAGACCGCCCGCGGGCCGCTGCTCGACGCAGGCGCATTCGTCGCGGGGCTGGAGTACGCCTCGGGGGTGGACGCGACCGTGCTCGGGAAGCCGAGCCCGGCCTACTTCGCGGCCGCGGTCGAGGCCTTGGACGCCGACCCGGAGCGCACCTGGATGGTCGGCGACGACCTCGACTCCGACATCGCCGGGGCGCAGCGATTCGGCCTTCGCACCGTGCTCGTGCGGACGGGGAAGTTCCGGCCGGACGAGGTCGAGCGCTCCGGGATCGCGCCCGACGTGGTGGTCAGCTCGATCGCGCAGCTGCCGGAGTGGCTCGAGGAGCGCGAGCCGTGACGCGGGTCGGGCTCGACCTGATCGAGATCGAGCGCATCCGGCGCGCGCTCGACCGTTATCCCGGCTTCCGGGAGCGCTGCTTCACCGCCGCGGAGCGCGCCTACTGCGACTCGCGGCCGAACCCCGCCCAGCACTATGCGGGTCGTTTCGCGGGCAAGGAGGCGGTGGGGAAGGCGCTCGGCTTCGGGATCGCCCGTGCCTTCGCATGGCGCGACGTCGAGATCAGCGGCAGGCCGAAGCCCGCCGTCGCCCTCTCCGGGCGCGTCGGGAGCTGGGCTGCCCGGCTCGGCGGCGTCCGCGTGGACCTCTCGATGACGCACTCGAGGGAGCTCGCCGCGGCGGTCTGCGTCGTCGTCGATGTGGACTGAGCCGCTCTACGGCGCCGACGAGATGCGCCGTGCAGAGGCGGGGCAGGACGTCTCGGAGCTGATGCGCCGGGCCGGCGCCGGCGTGGCCGCCGAGGCGCTCCGGCGGTTCCCGGAGGCCCGCTCCTTCGTGGCCGTCTGCGGCGGCGGTGCGAACGGGGGCGACGGCCGGATCGCCGTCGACCGGCTCCGGGCCGAGGGCCGCGATGCCCAGGCGGTCGACGTGGCGGCGGGCACCCTGCCGCCGGCCGACGTGCTGGTCGACGCCCTCTTCGGGACCGGCTTCTCGGGCGGGCCGAGGCGGGAAGCGAAGCGCGCGATCGACGCGATCAACGCCTCCGGGGCACCGGTCGTCGCGGTCGACCTTCCCTCAGGTGTGGACGCCTCCACGGGCGAGGTCGCCGGGGTCGCCGTCGAGGCTGACGTCACGGTCACCTTCCACGGGTGGAAGGTCGGGCTGGCGGTCGCGCCCGGCCGCCACCACGCGGGGGAGGTCGTCGTCGCCGACATCGGCCTCGCACCCGCCGAGACCGAGCATCGCCTCGTCACGCCCCGGGTCCTGAGTCTCGTCCCGCGACGGCGCGCGAGCGACAACAAGTACAGCGCGGGCTCGGTGCTGGTGGTCGGCGGTGCACCGGGGTTGACCGGAGCCGTCTGCCTGGCCGCGGAAGCCGCCTTCCGTGCGGACGCCGGCTACGTCGCCGTCGCCGTACCGGCCCCCTCGCTCCCGGTCGTCGAGGCGCGCCTCCTCGAGGCGGTGAAGGGCGACATCGTCGACGTCTTCGACCTGGTCGAGCGTGCGAGCGCGCTCGCGCTCGGCCCCGGGCTCGGGCGCACCCCGGAGC
>JACDAS010000185.1 GCA_013695295.1 Actinomycetota bacterium
TGGCGCCCTTGTGCCCATGGCCGCGAAGCTCGGAGCGCATCCGCTCGAGGTAGCCGTTCACCGACGGCGTCAGGTACGCGTTGAGGACCGTCGTCGACGTCCGCTCGTACTCGCGGATCACCGGCACCAGCTCACTGGACGTCGTCACGAACCACCGCTGTCCGCCCCCGTTGCCCTTCCCTTCGGCCGAAAGCTCTTCGAGCCAGGCACGCAAGGCGCGTTCGTGCTCGGGGTTCATGAACGACCAGAGCAAGCTGACGGCGACGGCCTCGACTCCGTCTTCCCGCAGTTGCTCGGCGAGACCGTCGAGCCGGTCGAGATGGAGGGGAACGACGACCGACCCCGCGCTGTCGACGCGCTCGTCGATCCCATGGATGCGCGAGCGCGTCACGAGAGGCTCGGCCTTCGAGAGCCGCGCCACGTCGATGATCTCGTCCTCGGACAGCCCGGCCACCTTTTGAACGGTGCGGCCGATCACGATCGCGTCCTCGTGCCCGCGCGTCGTGAGCAATGCGGTCTTCGCTCCGGTCCGGGTGATGAGCACGTTCGTCGCCACGGTCGTGCCGTGCGCGAAGATCGACGTCTGCTCGAGCAGCTCCTCGAGGGACAGCCCGAGCACGCCGGCCGCCTCGGCGACCGCCGCGACGACGCCCTGCTCGAAGGCCGGCGGTGTCGAGGGAGCCTTCGCGCGTGTGATGCCGCCGGCGGGGTCGCGCACGACGCAGTCGCTGAAGGTGCCGCCGCTGTCCACCGCGACGACGTAGCTCATCCCGCCACCCGCCTGGCACGGAACCGCTCTTCGGCCCACTCGAGGGCGAGTGCGCCGTCGTCGAGGACCGGGTCCTCGCGTCTCGCGATCTCCGTGGCGAGGAGCGTGAAGCAGCCCGGGCAGTAGAACTCGCGCAGCTCGAAGCGGTCGCCCCCGACGTGATGGGGGTTGACGTGTGGGCCGACCCGTTGCACCGGGTAGCGGGCCGACGCACACAGCGACTTGGACGGCACCGTCACTGGGCCGAGCACGCAGCCGCAGGCGCAGCGGAGACGGGCCTCCTCGCCGGAGAGATCGTAGAAGAGCATCTCGGACAGCCGCTGGCCCTCGTACGTCGGTTCCCACTCCGTGCTCGGGCCCACCTCGTGGTCGAGGTCCGCGGCGAGCCGCCGATCGTCGAGCAGGCTCGCTCGACGTGCGGCCGTTGCCGCCTCGTCGATGTCGCATGTCCCTTCGCGGAGGACGACTCCGTACATCCGCTGTGCCCATTCCCGTGACACGAGTGAACGCTCGACGTCCCGGGCGACGCGATCGGGGTCGCGACGGAGTGGGTCGCCGTACCCGCCTCCGCCCATCGACATCGCGAAGTACACGTCGCCGCCCCTCATCGACGTGACGGCGTAGGCACCGGGCACCTCGAGATCGCCTCGAAGCTCGTCGAACGACTGCGGCACGGCACCGCTCGCGAGCCGCTCGCGAACATCGGAGTCGCGCAGCAGCGCGAACTGGTTCGTGGTGGACGGATAGCCGCCGCACAACCCCGGCGACTCGGGCTGCTCGACCCCGAACGTGTGCAGGATCTTCGTCGGGATCTCGTCGACCCCGTGCGCGACGTACATCATGCTGATCCCGGCGCCGCCGCGATACATCCCGGCCCCGCCGGAGTCCTCGGTCTGGCGGCGGAACAGGTAGAGGATCGGGTAGCGGAACTCGTAGCTCTCGACATCGGCGATCGTGGCCCGCAGCGAGCTCGTATGACCGCCGGTGTCGATGCCGTCGCGATCGCAGAGCGCACCGCCGCCTCCCGCCATGCCGTCGAGCATCGGGCCTCCGAAACGGTGCCCCTCCGCGTCGGTGCCGAACAGCTCCTCGAGCGCTTTCACTCCCTGCCAGCCGGCCATGGCGCGGTCGCGGTACTCGTCGCTCGCGGCGAGCATCTTGCCGACGGTGATGCTGGCGAGGTTGCGCACCTCCCAGATCGATGTCGTGGTCGACTTCGAGACCCCGGCCGGGTGGGCCGCGTGGACGACGCTGCCCGGGCGGGACTCGACGGTCAGCACGCGGGCCACCCCGGCGGGCGACCACGGGATCTCCCAACACAGGTAGACCATGACAGCGGCGAGCACCCCTCCGACGAGCCCGTGGAC
>JACDAS010000204.1 GCA_013695295.1 Actinomycetota bacterium
GCGAAGAAGCGGTTCAAGCTGACCGGGACGGGCAAGCTGCTGCGCCGTCGCGCGATGAAGAGCCACCTGCTCGAGCGCAAGTCGCCCAAGCGTAAGCGGAGCTTTCGCCGCGAGCCCGGTCTCGCTCCGGGCGACGAGAAGGTCGCGAACAAGCTGCTGGGACGAGGCTAGCCCGTGCCGAGGGTGAAGCGATCCGTCCACGCGCGCAAGAAGCGGCGCAAGGTTCTCGAGCAGGCCAAGGGCTACTGGGGGCTCAAGAAGTCGAGCTACCGGTACGCGAAGGAGCAGGTCGAGCACTCCCTCGTCTATGCCTACCGGGACCGGAAGAACCGCAAGCGGACGTTCAGGCGACTCTGGATCATGCGCATCAACGCGGCGTCGAGGGCGAACGGGCTCTCCTATAACCAGTTCATCTCGGGCTGCCGCCTCGCGGGGATCGAGCTCGACCGTAAGATCCTCGCCGACCTGGCCGTGAGCGACCCGGCAGCGTTCGGAAAGATCGCCGAGCAGGCGAAGGCGGCGCTTCCCTCGGCGCCGGCCGAGGCGGGGGCTGCGACCCCGGCCGCGGCCGAGTAGACCCGCGCGCTCGAGGGTTGCCGCCGGCCGGGGCGCGTGCCACCTTTCGGGCCTGGGCCTGGCCGCCCCTGCAATGGCCAGAATGGCCGGGTGGCGGCGGAAGACCCGAGCGGGCTGGAGCAGGTCTTCCTCGAGCAGGCCGACCCATCTGAGCTCACCGGCTCGGCGTTGTACGCCTCGGTCTGCCGGCGGCTCGCGATGGGCTTCCACGGACAGTGGCTCGAGTGGCGGTCGCCCTGATCACGTCGGCGACCAACCCGCGCCTGAAGCTCGTCCGCAAGCTCGCCTCGCGGAGGCAGCGAGACGAGCTCGGCCTCTTCGCCTGCGAGGGCGAGGATCTCGTCCAGGCGGCGCTCCAGGCCGGGCTCGAGCCCGTCGAGGCGCTCGTCGACGCCGAGCGGCCGGCGCTCGAGCGCGAGCTCTCAGGAGCCGAGCCGGTCGCTCCGGCGCTGCTCTCGGAGCTGTCCGCCCTCGGCCATCCGCCGCGGGTGATCGCCGTCTTTCGCCGCTCCGAGCTCCCGCGGCTCACCGCCCCGACGGCCCCGGCAGTCGGACTCGCACTCTGGCGGGTGGGGGATCCGGGCAACCTCGGGACGCTGCTGCGCTCCGCCGACGCGCTCGGCCCGGCGTTCGTTGCGCTCTCGGCGGGCTCCGCTGACCCGACCTCGCCGAAGGCTCTGCGCGCCTCCGCAGGCTCGGTCTTCCGCGTCCCGCTGGGCAGCTTCGCCGAGGCTCCCGGACGGCGGATCGCACTCGTGCCGCGCGGCGGCCGACCGCTCGCAGAGCTCGACCTCGAGGGCTCGCTCACGTTCGTCCTCGGCTCGGAGCGCGCCGGCCTGCCCGCCGAGGTACTCGCGGCCTGCGGCGAGCTCGCCTCGATTCCCCTGAGCGCGAGCGCGGAGTCCCTGAACGTCGCGCTCGCCGGCGCGATCGCGCTCTACGAGCGGGCGCGGCGCGGGCCGTAGCGCACTCGCGACCCGTCGAGACGCACGACCTCGAGCCAGTAGCCTGCCCGCCGCGGCGGAAACCGGTCGACGAATCGGTAGCCGCCGCCCCTGCTCGCGGGCATCGGCGCTCGATCGAGGCGGACGAGCCGCCCGCCGTGCTCGCGCAGAACCCGGAAGCCCAGCACCCCAAAGGCGGTCGCGAGCCGCCAGCGGAGCAGCACGCCGTCCCCCCGCCGCAGCGCGACGAAGCCGCTCAGCGAGACCGCCGTCGGGCCTCCGCTCGGGGTCGCCGAGACCTCGGGCGATCGGCCGCCGACGTTGTCTGCGCTGTCGACTGGAGCCACGACGTAGTAGTAAGTCTGGCCGAACTGGACGTCCGGGTCCTCGTAGGCCGAGGCCCGGACGAGCTCGGCCTCGAGTCGCGTGTAGGGACCGCCCGCCGAGCTGCCGCGGTAGACCTCGAACCCGGCCAGATCCTCCTCGGCGCCGTCCGGCCAGTCGAGCGAGACGGAGCGGCGGCCCGGCACCGTCGAGGCTGTCGGCGTGGGTGGCGCCGCCGGCGGGGTCGTGTCCGGCCGCGGTGGGAGGCCCCCTTTGAGGCCGGCGCAGTCGACCGCGCCCGAGCCCGCCTCGGCGAACGCCTGCCCGAACGCCCAGTACGAGTCCTTGTGGCTGCCGTCGGCCCAGAGCGGCCCCGACTGCCAACCGCGCAGGTCGGTGTCGTCTCGGAAGGTGAAGTTGAGGAAAGCGCCCACGTAGAGCTGGCACGCCGCGAGGCGTACTGAGTCGATGATCTGGGTCGCCTGATCCGGCGCGGGGCTCGTGGCGGGCGGCGGCGGCGAGCCCGGCTCGCCGCCCGCGTCGTCCGGGATCGTCAGGACGTTCTCGGCTTCGGTGTAGAGCGGCTGCTTCGGAGGGTCGATCGACGTCTGGAATCCGTCCTCCAGGTACCAGATCGACACACAGCGGTAGGCCACGCACTCGCCCGGAACAGGCTGGGCCGTCCCGTCGAACGCGGTGTGGAGATTCGTCATCAGCTTGTCCCAGTCGCCTTCGGCGATCCGGGTCTGGCCGGTGTGTGCCCTCCAGGGCCGCTCGGCCGAGGTGGCGCCGTAGACGTGGTGGGCGACGGTGTCCAGGATCGGCAGCGCGCGCCCGCTCGCGCGGTAGGCCTCTCCGAGCTTCCGGATGAAGTTCCCCGGTGAATGCGAGATGTTGCTGACCGCGTTCGGATTGTCGTTGCCGTCGGGCGACAGCGCCGGGCCGAGCACCCTCACGCTCGGGCGGAGCCCGTGCAGCACGTCGAAGCAGCGCGCGAGGAGCGCTTCGTAGGCCGCCGGGGCGGCGCTCGTCAGGTCGGGATTGAACTGCGGCCGCCAGAACGCAGTCTTGTTCGGCTCGTTCCAGACGACGACGTCGTCGATCGCGGGGTAGCGGGCGAGGATGTTCCTTGCGTAGGTGCAGAACGTCGTGCGGGCGGCGTCATCCTGGGGAGCGGACGTGGCGGCACCGCCGGTGACGACGACCACGATCCGTATGTCCGCGCCTGCCGCGGCGACGGCCCCGTCCAGGCCCGCCGCGTCGGCCCCGCTCAGGGCGGTCTGCCCCGGCGCCCAGTTGACCGAGACTCGAAAGCCGGTCGTCCCGAGCTGTCTGGCGGCCGACGCCGCCCAGGCCGGTTCCCACAGGAACACGTTGTCGGCGAAGCCGACGACGAGCCGTGTCGAGGCAGGGGCGGCGGGAACGAGCAGGCCGAGCCCCGCGAGAGCCGCGGCCAGGGCGGCGAACCCTCTGACGGTGCGGAGAGTCGCGGCTAGCCCTTCGGGGCGGGCCCGCCCTTGAGCCGGTCGCAGTCGACCTCGCCGTCGGCGGCCTCGGCGATCGCGCTCCGGAAGGCCCCGAACGAGTCCTTCCTCGTCCCGTCGCGCCAGAGAGCGCCGGACTGCCACCCTCGCAGGTCCGCGTCGTCTCGGAGCAGGTAGTTGAAAAAGGCCTCCACGTACGGCTGGCAGTAGGCGAGGCGGATGCCGTCGCGAACTTGGGTCGCCTGGTCGGGCGCCGGGCTCTCGGGTGCCGGGCGCGCCGAGTCGGCCTCGCCCGCCGACCGATCGGCGACGACCCGGGGAATGTTCTCCGTGAACCGGTAGAGGCGCTTCTTGTCCGAGTCGAGGGAGGTCTGGTAGCCGGCCTCCATGTACCAGATGGGCACGCACTTCGTCCCGATGCAGCGCCCGGGGACGGGCTGCTCGGTGCCGGCGAAGGCGCTCTTGTACGCGTTTACGAGCTTCGCCCAGTCGCCCTGGGCGATCATCGGGCCCGCATGCCGGCGCCACGGCCGCTCGCTCGGCGTGGCGCCGTACATGTGGTGGGCGACCGTGTCGAAGATCGGCTCCGTGCGGCCGCTTTTTCGGTAGGCCGCTCCGAGCTCGCGGACGAAGGCGCCGGGCGAGTGGGAGATGTTGCTGACCGCCCGGTAGTTGTCGTTGCCGGTCGGAGAGGTCGCGGGCGCGAGCACGTTGACCTCGGGCCTGTAGGAATGGAGGACGTCGTAGCAGCGGGCGAGCAGCGTCTCGTACTCGGCGGGCGCGAGGCTCGCTCCCTTGCGGTCGAACTGGGGCTTCCAGGCGTACGTCTTGTTCGGCTCGTTCCACACGATCACGTCGTTGATCGTCGGGTAGCGGTCGAGCACGTTTCGGATGTAGCTGCAGTAGGCCGCGCGTGAGGAGCCCGTGTGGGGTGTGAAGCGGGCGGCGGCGCCCACCACGGTGACGACGACGCGCAGCCCGAACGCGGCCGGGATCGCAGCGTCGAGTGTTCGCTCGTCGGCGGCGGAGAGCGTCGTCTGGCCGTAGCTCCAGTTGAGCGAGATCCGGAAGCTCGTGGCGCCGAGGTCTCGGGCCGCCAGGACGGCCGCAGGTGGGTTTCGCTTCAGCCAGTCATCAGCGAATCCGACGAAGAGCTTCGGACCAGCCTGGGCCGATGCGGCTCCGACAGCGACGGCGACCGCGAGCGAGGCAAGAGCTGGAAGGAGTCGTCTGAGCACGCTGAGACCGGCCGCGAGGGCCGATTCTAGCCGGGGCGGGTCCGCGACGGGCCGATCGCTAAGCTCTGCACGTGGCGACGATCTCCGGCATCT
Organism: Actinomycetota bacterium; assembly: GCA_013695295.1. Taxonomy (GTDB): domain Bacteria; phylum Actinomycetota; class Thermoleophilia; order Gaiellales; family Gaiellaceae; genus JACDAS01. The sequence goes on from JACDAS010000204.1 coordinate 4,660, forward strand.
GGACGTCCCCGGGCAAGCGCAGCGGGCGCATGGTCTCGCACGAGCGGGCCCGGGCCCTCGAGGCTCATGGGCTCGAAGGGTGCGCCCACGCGCGCCCGGGCACCAAGCGGGAGGTCCTCTTCGCCTCCTCCGAGCACCTTCGCGCCGTCGGGGTCGAGCCGGGGCGGATCCGCGAGAACTTCACCGTCGAGGGCGACGACGTCCACAGCTGGCCGATCGGGCAGCGCGTGCGGGTCGGAGGGGCCGAGTTCGAGATCGCGATGGAGTGCGATCCCTGTCACCTGATGGATGAGATCCGGCCGGGCCTGCAGGCGGAGCTGGAGCACAAGCGGGGGATGCTGGCGCGGGTCGTCCGCTCGGGTGAGGTCTCCCTCGGCGACGAGATCGCCCTGCTGGACTGACTCGGAACCCTCAGGGCCGCTCTCACCAGGCCCCGCCGCCGCCTCCGCCGCCGCCGCCGCCACCGCCGCCCGAGAAGCCGCCGCCTCCCCCGCTCGAGCTCGAGCTCGACGGCGGCGCCAGGGCCGACCCGAACCCCGAGCTCAGGTCGCTGATCGCGAGCGACGACGCGCCCGAGCCGAGGTCGCTCGAGCCGCTGATCCAGTAGATCGAGCTCGCCTCGGCAAGCTCCTTCGGCATGTGGAGCTGGGCCCCCTGCAGCACGCGCTCGGCGATCCCGAAGGAGATCCCGTACACGAGGTAGCGCTCCCACAGCTCGAGCGACGCGGGCGGGGCCTCGTCGAGGCGCGGGAAGTCGGTCAGGTAGCTCCGGAAGGCCTGCCACCGCTCGGCCTCGCGCTCGGCTGCCGGCCGGCGGCGGCGCCAGAGTCGGACGTGGAGCGCCGCGATCAGGAGGAGTGCGGCGTTCGTGGCGGCGCAGACTCCGAGCGCGATCAGCACGATGTCCGACCAGCGCGGGGCCACGGGGCGCCAGCCCTGGATCGCGATCCAGAGCAGGAGCGCCGAGAGCAGCGCGAGCAGGACGATCGCGAGCACGAGCGCGCCGAGGCCCGGCCCGACGAACCACTTTCGCCCGTCGATCGCGGTCGCGACACGCGACTTGAAGCTCGTGAACCGCTTGCTGTTCGTCGTGCGAGCCTTCTCGATCCGGTTACGGAACTTGGACAGCCGCTCGGTGCCACCGTCGAGGACGTAGTCGACGACCTCGGCGACCGGTTCCTCGAATGCCGCCATCGGGACGTCCGTCTTGCCGGCCGCGATCTCGAGATCCGCGACCTGCTCGGTGCTCAGCCCGCCCCAGTGCTTCTTCTCGGTCGTGACCGGCTTCGCCGTGTAGCGGCCTCGCCTGAGGAGGTCGAACAGGGTGGCGGTGAACTCGAGCGAGCCCGCGTCGGTGCTCTGCCGCAGGAGCGGCGGGACGAGCGCGGGCTCGAGGTCGGACGGGGGCTCCTGCTCGTATTCGCGGTCGTAGTCGGTCTTGCGCTCACGGCCCGAGTAGAGCCAGACCGCGAGGATGATCGCGAGCGCGGGGAGGAGCCCGAGCGCGAGCAGGATCAGACCGTTCCGGGCCAGCTGGTGCTTCGCGTCGTCGATCCGCCGCCGGTCGCGCGCGAAGCTCTCGTCGTCGGCCTTCTCCTCCCGCAGGATCCTCGCGAGCGCGGTGCCCTTTCGCAGCTTCGCGCCCCCGGTCGAGGTCAGCCGCGAACGGGGAAAGAGCACCCGGAGCTCGACGAACTGGTGGGCCGGGACGTCGAGGGCTCGCAGGAGCGCGAAGCGGGGCAGCTTCTGCGTGTCGCCGCGCACCCAGGCTGGATGGCCGAAGACGCGGTAGGCGGGCCCGGCGAGCGGCGCGGCGCCAGGAGGTCGGAGCGTGGCCCTCAGGCGCGCGAGCCCGACGCCCCACTCGTCTCCCCAGACCTTGAGGTTGACGTCGACCACGTCGTCGTAGGCGACCGCGAGGCCCCGGAAGCGGTAGGAGACCGTGAACGTCCTGGTCTGGCCCGAGAAGGCGCTGTAGTGCCAGACGACCCTGACGCGGTCGCCCACCCGCGTGACGCCGTAGGTGTCCGGGGGGCTGGAGCAGCCGAGCTCGACGCAGCCCCCGGTGACGTAGGGCCTGACGCCCTCGGCGACCTGAACGCGGTCGATCGTCTCGCCGCTGCGAAGGGGAATGTCCCGGTAGGCCCCCGAGAAGCTTCCGCCCTCGTAGCGAAAGGAGATCCGCTCCCGGACGAGCAACCCTCCGTCGGGCTGCACGCCGACGGCGACATTGGCGTCGGTGAGGAAGAACTCCTTCGCGGCCGCGGGCGCCGGGAGGGACAGCCAGGTCGCGACGAGGCATGCCGTCAGGGCTGCACGAACACCCCGGCGCCGCATACTCAGGAGGTGAACTGGACGCGCGGTGCTTCCCGCGCGGCCTCTTCGATCTCGAAGTACTGCTTCTCTGAGAAGTTGAACATGTTCGCGAAGAGGTTCGTCGGCACGGACTGCACGGCGTTGTTGTAGGTCAGCACCGTGTCGTTGTACACCTGGCGCGAGACGGCGATCTTCTGCTCGACGTCGCTGAGCTCGGCCTGGAGTTGCTGAAAGTTCTCGCTCGCCCGCAGCTCCGGGTAGGCCTCGGCGACAGCGAAGAGGCGCCCGATCGCGGCGGTCAGCATGTTCTCTGCACCCGCCTGCTGCTGGACGGTCGACGCCTGCTGCGCCGCCGTGCGAGCCTTCGTGACCTCCTCGAAGGTCGACTTCTCGTGCGACGCGTAGCCCTTGACCGTCTCGACGAGGTTCGGAATCAGGTCGTACCGCTTGCGGAGCTGCACGTCGACCTGGGCCCAGGCGTTCTGCGTGCGATTCCTGAGCCGGACCAGCTTGTTGTACATCGCGACCGCGAGCAGGAGCAGCAGCACGACCGCCGCAATGACGACGACCACCCAGACGGTCCCGGAGACGGCGAGGGGGGCCACGGCCATGTGGCGTGGAGCTTAGATGGTGCTGCCCTCGCGCGAGCGCGCTCCGGTCGGAGGCGGTCTCGCGGTCTCGGACCTCATCGGACCGGCGCGGCCGCGATCGAGCGACCGCCGGATCGCCCGCAGCTCGCCGAGGATCTCGGCGAGGATCGCGTGGTGGGCCACCGCTCGGGGCGGTAGCGGAAAGACGGCGCGGCGGCGGGAGGTCATGTTGTCAAGATAGCAAACAGCGATGGCGAGCGCAAGACAGGCGAGCGAGGTCAGGCCCACGGAGTCGGGCCCTCGCGCCGGCGGGCGACCCAGACCGTGTCCTCGCCACCGCGGTAGGGCCGGCGGTCGAACCAGCCGTAGCAGGCCTCGACCTCGAAGCCGGCACGGTCGAGCAGGGCCCGCCATTCGGGCGGCGAGAGCCAGGTGAGGCGCATCGTGGCCGCGGCCGAGTCCCCGCGCACCGAGAGGGTGAGCGTTCTCGATCCCGTGTCCCACTCGGCCCGCTCGAAGATCCCGGGCTCGCGCTCGATCCAGCGGCCGTGCGTCTCCGCGACGTCCTCGGCACCGGGGGCGAACACGTCGAAGACGAGTCGGCCGCCTGGCCCGAGCAACGCGCGGGCCCGGCGGAGGGCACCCAGCCGCTCCTCCTCGCCGGCGAGGTGAAGGAGAGAGCGAAACGGGCAGGTGACCAGCGGCACGCGCTCAGCGACCGGCGGCTCGCGCATGTCGCCGAGGCGGAGATCGATTCGCTCGGCGACACCCGCCCGCTCGGCGTGGCGGCGGCAGATCTCGAGCATCCCGCTCGAGGAGTCGACACCGATCACGCGCACGCCCGCGCGCGCGACGGGCACCGCGATGCGCCCGGTGCCGACGCCGAGCTCGACCACGGGTCCGCCGGCTCGGGTCGCCTCCTCGACGTAGAAGCCGACATCCTCGGTGACGCTGGCACTCCACGGGTCGTAGAGCTCGGCGATCGCGTCGTAGGGACTTGCCGTCGTGGATGGATCGTCACTCATCCGGCACACCGCGGCACACATGTGCGCGGGCGAGCCGAATAGGATCGACGCGGGGAGGAGGTCGAGGGTTCCTGGGCCCCGTCAGGGCCGATCGAGGTCGGGCGGGGCCGGCGAGGCGTTCTGGATGGCTCGCAGGCGTCCAGGAGGGCCGATGATACAGTCGCCCGCGTGGACGCCGAGGCGCTCGAAACCGAGGCGCAGAGCGCGATTGCGAGCGCGACAACCCCCGGCGAGCTCGACGCTGCGCGGGTGCGCTACCTCGGCCGGGGCAGCGCGCTGAAGCAGGCCCTCCGCGGTGTGCGCGACCGCGAGGCCGGGCAGGTGCTGAACACCGTCCGGTCCCGGCTCGAGCGCGCGCTCGCCGAGCGCCGGACGGCCCTCGACCGGAGCGTTCTCGAGCGCTCGCTCGCCGAGGAGCGCCTCGACATCTCGCTCCCCGGGCACGAGTTCCGGCGCGGTCGCCTGCACCCGATCACGCAGATCCGGCGCGAGGTCGAGGAGATCTTCCTCGGGATGGGCTACGAGGTCGTCGACGGGCGGGAGGTCGAGACCGTCCACTACATCTTCGACCAGCTGAACATGGGCCCCGGCCACGTCACGCGCTCCCCGCTCCACACCTTCTACTTGGACGACGGGGTGCTGCTCCGGACGGAGACCTCCGCCTCGCAGATCCGGGTCATGGAGACCCGGAAGCCGCCCGTCTACATGGTCTCGCTCGGCCGGGTCTACCGGCGCGACACGCCGGAGCCGAAGCGGTACCCCAGCTTCCACCAGGTCGAGGGCCTCGCCGTCGACCGGGGCATCACCCTGGCCGACCTCAAGGGAACGTTGCAGCTTCTGCTCAGACGCCTCTTCGGCGATCAACGCGCCGTGCGGATCCGCACGAGCTTCTTCCCCTTCACCGAGCCCTCCGTCGAGGCCGACGTCGAGTGCTTCATCTGCGGCGGTGCGGGCTGCCGCGTCTGCGAGCAGGAGGGGTGGATCGAGGTCGGCGGCGCGGGCCTCGTGGACGAGAACGTTTTGCGGAACGTCGGCTACGACCCGGAGGAGGTCTCCGGCTTCGCGTTCGGCTGGGGTCTCGAGCGCATCTTCATGTTGCGCCACGGGCTGCCGGATATCCGCCTGCTGTGGCAGAACGACCTCCGGCTCCTCGAGCAGTTCTGACAGGCCTCTAGGGTTCCGGCGAAGCAGTGCGCGTCCCCCTGAGCTGGCTCCGCGAGTACGTGGAGGTCGACCTGCCGCTTCAGAGCCTCGTCGAGCGGCTGACGATCTCGACCGCGATGGTGCAACGCGTCCTGCACCGAGGCGTCGTAGACACGAATGGCAACCTCGGCCTCTACAGGGTCGGGCACGTCGTCGAGGCCGGCAAGCACCCGAACGCCGACCGGCTGCAGCTCTGCCTGGTCGACGTGGGGGAGGCCGAGCACCGCCAGATCGTCTGCGGCGCCTGGAACTTCGGTGCGGGGGCGACGGTGGCGGTCGCCCTCCCGGGGGCCGTCCTCCCCGGCGGGCAGCGTCTCGAGCGCGCGAAGCTCCGGGGCGAGACCTCCGACGGCATGATCCTCTCGGAGCGCGAGCTCGAGCTGGGCCCGGACGACGGCGGCATCCTCGTGCTCGCCGAAGCGGCCGCCCCGGGCACCCCGCTCGGCGAGGTGCTGCCGCTCGGCGACGAGGTGATCGAGCTCGAGACGACGCCGAACCGGCCGGACCTGCTCTCCGTCTACGGCGTCGCGCGCGAGGTCGCGACCCTGCTCGACCGCGAGCTGGCGCCGCCCCCGGGACAGGACCCCGAGCCCGCCGGCACCGGCCCTGTGGACGTCCGCGTCGAGGACCTGCAGGCGTGCCCGCGCTACCTCGGCCGGACGTTCGAGGGCGTCCGCGTCGGCCCCTCGCCGCCCTGGCTGACGGCGCGCCTGCTCGGCGCGGGGATGCGGCCGATCTCGAACGTCGTCGACGTCACGAACTACGTCATGCTCGCGCTCGGCAGCCCCCTGCATGCCTTCGATCGGACGAAGCTCGCCGGCGGCTGCATCGTCGTCCGGCGGGCTGTCGGCGGGGAGGAGATCGCGACCCTGGACGGCGCTCTGCGGCGGCTCGACGCGCGCGATCTCGTGATCGCCGACGCCGAGCGCGCAGTTGGGATCGCCGGCCTCATGGGGGGCCTCGAGACGGAGGTCGGATCCGAGACGACGGAGGTTTTGCTCGAGGCGGCGAGCTTCGAGCCGATCGGCATCCTCCGCACGTCAGAGCGGCTGGGCCTGCGCTCGGAGGCCTCCAACCGGTGGGAGAAGGGCGTCGACCCGCTCGCTGCAGGGCAGGCGGCCAGGCTCGCGACGGAGCTCCTCGCCCGACTCGCCGGGGCGCGCTGGGCCGGCCACGTCGACGTGCTTGGCGACCTGCCGGGACGGCCGGTCGTGCGGTTCCGACCGCCACGGGCCGACGAGCTGATCGGCCTCGAGACCCCACCGGACGAGCAGCGCCGCCTCCTCGAGCGGCTCGGCTTCGACGTCCAGGACGACTGGCAGGTGACCGTCCCAACCTGGCGCGCGCGCGACGTGGCTCGCGAGGTCGACCTGGTCGAGGAGGTGGCGCGCCTCCGGCTGGACGAGGTTCCCTACACGCTGCCGGCGCGGCGGGCGATGTTCGGCAGGCTGACGACCGAGCAGGAGCTACGGCGGACCTGCGAGGACGTGCTCGTCGGCTGCGGCTTCTTCGAGGCCTACACGCCGAGCCTGGTCGGAACGGACGAACGCTCGGACGCGCTCCGGCTCCCCGAGCCGCAGTCGGCCGAGCAGGCGGTGCTGCGGACGCGGATCCTGCCGGCCCTCGCCGAGGCGGCCCGGCACAACCTCGCCGTGGGGAACACGCAGATTGCGCTGTTCGAGCTCGCGCGCGTGTATCTGCCCTCCGGGGAGCAGCTACCCGAGGAGCGCTGGCACCTGGCCGGCATCACCGAGGGCGGATTCGCCAGGGCGAAGGGTGCGGTCGAGGCGCTGCATTCGGCGCTGCAGCTCGCAGCGCGCTTCGAGCGGGCCGAGCGCGCCCCCTTCCATCCGGGCAAGACGGCGGCGTTCGGGGCCGGGATCGTCGGCGAGCTCGCCCCCGGGGTGCTCGACGGAGCCTGGGGAGGCTTCGAGCTCGACCTTGCGACCCTCCTGGCCGGGGTGCCGGAGCGGATCGAGTACGAGGACGTGATCACGTACCCGGCGCTGCGGCAGGATCTCGCCTTCGTCGTCGACGAGGCGGTCGCGGCCGGCGACCTCGTCGAGGCGGCTCGCCAGGCGGGAGGGCCGGACGTCCGGCGGCTGCGGGTCTTCGACGTCTACCGGGGCGAGCAGATTCCGGTGGGCCGCAAGTCGGTCGCGCTCGCGCTCGAGCTCCAGTCGCCCGAGCGGACGCTCTCCGACGACGATGCGGCGCGCGTCCGGAGCACGATCGAGGTCGCTCTGCGCGAGCGGTTCGGCGCCGAGCTCAGAGCGTAGTCGCGGCGAGCCGCTCGGCCAGCGCCTCGAGCACCTTCGTCTGCACCTTCGGTGCGTGCGCGAGCAGGGAGCGGAACTCCCGGGCGGTGATCACGAGGACGTCGAGCGGGGTCGCGGCGGTCACCGTCGCGGTCCGCGGCAGCTGTGTGAGGAGCGCGATCTCGCCGAGGAAGTCTCCGGGCCCGAGAGTGCGTACCTTCCGTCCGCCATGGCGCACCTCGGCGGTGCCCTCGAGGATCACGAAGAACTCGTGGCCGGTGTCGCCCTCCCTGGTCAGCACCCGCCCCTCGGGCAGGTCGATCTCGTCGGCGAGCGCCGCCACCTCCTGCAGCTCCTTCTTCGAGCAGCGCGAGAAGAGCGGCACCCCTTTGATCAGCTCGACCTTCTTGTCGCGGCGGAGCGGCACGGGCGCAGTCTACGACCCCGGGCGAAAAGCTCAAAGAGACGACAGGCCAGAGCCTGCTGGAGCTTCTCTAGTCGGTCGTGCGCTTGGCGGTCTTCGTGAGGCCCGCAGTCGCACCGCCGGCCGCGTGGATGTCGGCCTGCCGATCGAGCTCGGCGTTCAGCTCCGCGCCGAAGAGCAGCGCGAACGCGGAGTAGTTCAGCCAGAGGAGCAGGATGATCCCCCCGGCCAGGGAGCCGTAGGTGCGGTCGTATGAGCTCGAGAAGCTCGTGTAGAGCGCGAAGAGGCCGGAAAGCGCGAGCCACAGGGCGGCCCCGACGATCGAGCCCGGCGTCACCCACTTCCAGTTTCGCTCGTCGCGGTTTGGCGCCAGGTAGAAGACGAGCGCGAAGAAGACGAGGATCGCCGCGAAGGCGATCGGCCAGCGCACGATGTTCCAGACGAGGTCGAAGGCCCCGCCGAGGCTCGCCCGGTCGGCGATCGCGTCCCCGAGCGGCCCCCCGAACACGATCAGGACGAAGAGTCCTGCGGTGACGACGCCGGTGAGGATGACGAGTGCGATTGCGATCAGTCGCACCTTCCAGAAGGGCCGTGTCTCGAGCCGGTCGTAGGCGCGGTTGACCGCCTTGATCACCGCGTTCATGGCGCCGCTTGCCGCCCAGATCGCGCCGAACGTGCCGGCCAGCAGGGCGATCGACGCCGCCGCAGGCTTGCCGGCTGAGCTCTCGCGCGCAAGCTCGATCATGTCGGTGACCGCGCCAGGCGCGACACCGCCGAGCAGCTTCACAAGCTCCTCGTAGGCGCCGGGGCCGAAGAGGCCGAGCAGCCCGATCAGCAGGATCACGGAGGGAAAGAACGCGAGCAGCGAGCTGAAGGCGATCTGCTGCGAGAGCCCCATGCAGTCGTCCTTCAGGAACTCCCGGGCCGTCCGCTTGACGACCGCGACCCACTCGCCCGCGCGGAGCCGCTCGGGTCCCGAGGGGACGGCGCCGACCTCCGGGGTGCCCTTCGGGTCAGCCGCGGTCGACAAGGGTGAACCGCCCGACACGTGCCGTCGGGTCCCCCTCGCGGCTCCGCCGGGCGAGGAGGCGCATCGTTGCCCCGATCCCGCCCGCGACGAAGAACCCGACGCCGAGCGCCCCCGCCGCAACGACCGGCAGCTTGGCGCGGAGCTTGCCCGCGACATCGGTCGCCTCGCCGATGCCGGCGCGGAGCCGGTCGACCGCGCGCGCGAGCTCCTCGCGCTCGGACTCGATGTCGCGCTTGACCTCGTCGGGGGTGCGGGAGTTACCCTCGGCCATTGCTCCGGAGCGCCTCGGAGGTGAGCTTCGCCTCGGCGATCGCCTGCTTCGGCACGGGCGGTGTCCCCTTCTTCACCGAGCGGAGCGCGAGCATGCCGAGGACGGCGACGCCCACGAGCAGGACGGCCGTGACGATCAGGAGCGAGAGCCAGGTCGCCAGGAAGGTCGCGAGCCCGGCCGCGAGTGTCGCGAGCCCGAACCCGAGTGCGAAGAGCGCCAGCACGAGTGCTCCGACCCCGAGAGCGATGCCGATGCCGAGCGCCGTGAGCTTGCGCTTCAGCTCGAGGACGGCCAGCTCGAGCTCGAGGCGGACGAGGGTGCTGGCGCGCTCGGCGACCTGCTTCGCCGAGGCTCCGAGGCCGGCGGGCTCAGAGTTTCGGATGGGCATGACCCCTCCAGTCGATGATCTTGGCGAGCAGGATGCCCGTGGCGAGCGCGATCCCGACGACGAGAAACGGATTCGGTCCCCCGCCGCCGCCACCCGGCTGCTTCGGCCGGGCGCCGAGCTGCGGCCCGAGCGGGGCGACGACCTCCGTCCCCGGCTTCTGGTCGGTCGGTGCCTCGCCACGTGCTCGCCTGGCGATCAGGCTCGGCTTCAGCTTGCGCAGGAAGGCCGCGTCCTCGGCGAGCAGGTCGGCGACCTTGGCCTTCGCCCCACCCGCGGCCGCTGCCTGCTCGGCCAGCTCCCGGAGGCGGTCGGCGCCGCGGTCGATCAGCCGATCGACCTTGGTGAGTGCCTCGGTCATTTCTTGGTCGGAGGCTCCTCGCCGGTGGCGAGGCTCCAGACCTTGGCCGCAACGCGGCGTGCGGCGATCATCGCGCCGGCGGACAGGATCGACCACATGACCTTTCTCAGCATGGTGGGAACTCTAGCCAGCCGGCGCCGGGTCGAAACTTCGGGACGCGCTCGACTGGAGCCCGCGCCCGACCTCCGCGGCCTTTCGGCCGCTACGCCGCACGCTTAGAAAGTCTTCAGGCACTTACCGTGCAGCGGAGGCGCCCGCAGGGCGCCGGAGTCTGCGCGGGCCAGATAAACGATGGTCTGCGCGTTGTTTTTTTATGCTTGCGCTATGCGGCAGCCGGGCAAGGCGGAGCGCCAGCGTCTGATCGCCAGCATCGTCGCGCGCCGGCGCGTGGGGACGCAGCTCGAGCTGCTGGATGCGCTCGCGAAGGCGGGTTGCCGGGTGACCCAGGCCACCGTCTCGCGGGACATCAGGGAGCTGGGGCTCGAGAAGACGCACGATCCCCTCGGGCGTCCCCGCTACGCCCCTCCCCAGCCCGGCAGGCCCGTCGATCCGAATCAGGCCCTGGCCGGGGTGCTGTCGCAGTTCGCGCGCCGCGCCGTCGCCGCGCAGAACATCGTCGTGGTTCACTCGGAGCTCGGAACCGCCCCCGCGATCGCGCGCGCCCTCGACAACCTTGCGCACGCGAGGATCGTGGGCACGCTCGCCGGGGATGACACCTGCCTCGTGATCGCGCAGGACGCGGCCGAGGCGCGCTCGCTCGCTCGCGAGCTCGGCGCCGCCATTGGGGGGTAGCCCGCTAGACTGGCATCACCGGGATGCGCCGACAGTTGCGGCTCATCTCCGGTCTGCGGGGGATCCAGGGACGTCCCTAGGTTCGCGGCTGGTGGATCTCGTACCCGGCGCGTGTGTACAAGGCAGGACGGCAGCCACCCGCGCTCCGCATCCCAGGCGCTTGACGCGCGCGAGGAGAGGTTACGATCTGCGCCGGTGAAGCAGAAGAGCCTCCTTGTCGCCGTCACCGTCGCCGTCACCGCGCTCGTGTCCGTCGCGTCCCCTGCGCAGCCGGCGGCGCCGGTGCTCCCGGGACCGACCTTCACCGTCGAGGGTGCGCTCAGAGGATTCGCGGCCGCGGGGTCATTCGTCGCCGTCGCCGTGGACTGCGACATCTTCGTGACCACTCTCGCACGGGGCACGAAACCCAACGCGAGGCGTGCCAGGGTACGCGGCCTTCCGTGTGACGACCCGGAGTCCGAGGGCTACGCCGTCTACGACCTGTGGCTCGGACGACGTTCCCTCGCCACCGAGCTCGTGCAGGCGGAGGGCCCGCACGGGGCGGAGCACTCCGTCTGGAAGGGCCGGCTGCCGTCCGGGCCGCTGCGGCTGCTGGGCGAGGAGTGGGGCTGGAGGGACGACAACCCGGACGAACCCTCGTATGGCTGCGCGCGCGTCGTCGTCGCCGGAGGCGGTGTCGTCGCCACGACCGAGGTGCCGAACCTGCTCGGGGACACGACCGAGCCGACGTGCCCTTCGCACGGCACCACGGCGATCGCCCTCGACGGAGCCGTCCGCGCGCGAACGACCGTGCAGGGGTCGTGGACGCTGCTGGCGACGGACGGCAAGCGGCTCGTGCTCTCGCGTCTCGATAACCAGGGCCGCCCGGCAGGGCAGCTCTCACTCCACACACTCGACGGGAAGCCGACTACGACGCCTCGCGTGTCTCCGGGCACCGTGAAGGGCGCCAGGATCGGCTGGCTCGCGCCCGAGGGGCTCGTCCTGTCGACGCGGACTGGCCTCGTGGGCCCCGGCTGGACGATCCGCGGTGTCTCCGAAGCGACCGTCGCATATGGACGCGTGCTGTATCTCCGCGGCAACGCCCTCCGCGTCCGCCGGATCCGCGACGGCGTCGACCGGCAGGTGCTGACGCTGCCCCGGGCGGTTGAGAGCCTCGTGGCCGCCGGCTCCTTTGGCGTGGCTGTCGCCGCCCAGACCGAGACGGAGCAGGAGGAGTACCGTACGAGCGTCTACCGGGTCGCCTGGCGTACGGTGGACGCGGTGCTGCCGCTGCGCTGAAACAGCTCTGCAATACGAGCGAGCGGGGTCGGATCAGCCGGGATCCGGCGCCGCTCACGAAGGAGGACCGGACCTTGAAGAGGCCGCTCCAAACAATGTCTCCGGTGGCCGGATAGACACGCGGTCGCCGTACACTCCGGCCGTGGGGATCCCCTGCGCTTCGTGCGGCGCCGAGCAACCGGTCGATACCCGCTTCTGCAGCATGTGCGGCGCGCCTCTGCACCGGCGCTGTCCGGCCTGCGGATCCGCGCAGCTCAGCTCCGCGCTCTTCTGCTCAGCCTGCGGTATCGCGCTGCGCGAGGATGCTCGCCGGGGGCAGGCACAGACGAGCTGAGTTTGGATTCGCGTACGACAGTGCCTGTCTGATGCTGGAGCTCGCGCGTGCGCTCGAGCGCGCCGGCGAGACAGCCGTAGCGGCGAGGAGACTGCGGGAGGCGACCTCCCGGCTCTCCGCTCTCGGCTGCGTGAACCCGTTCTAGAGGCGGGCGACGGCAAGGCCAAGGCGTCCGAGCCATCCGCCCAACCCGAGCCTTTTCCACCGGACTCGGTGACAGTCCACGCTAGGCCTCTAGGGGCCTGTCCGGGAAGTGGCCGCGGCGGATGACAGGCGCCACGCGGCGCGATGCGGCGTCCTCAGTCGGGCCGATCTGCCTGCAGATCGGCCC
>JACDAS010000248.1 GCA_013695295.1 Actinomycetota bacterium
CGGGACCGCCGCCTCGCGACCGTATGACGCTCTGGTCGGCACGGGTGGACCGGGAGCTCGATCCCGGGGTATGGACGTTCCTCCGCGCCGACGATGCCGAGCTCCTGCCCTACGACTGCGCCGCCACGCAGCTCCACGCCGGACGGCTCCACGCCGCGGGATTGCTCGACGACGGGGAGCTCGCGGAGGTGCGGCGGGTCCTGGGTGGCCTGCGCGCCGAGGACCTAGAGCCGGGAGACGAGGACGTCCACTCGGCGATCGAGCGCCTGCTCGGTCCCGTCGGCCGACGCATCCACGCCGGGCGCTCCCGTAACGATCAGGTGGCGGCGGCGCTGCGGCTGTACGTGGAGGACGCCTGCGCCGAGGCGCGCGCGGCGATCGAGCGCTTCGCCCACACCGTCCTCGACCGCGCCGCCGACGAGGCACAGACGCCGATGCCTGCGTACACCCACCTCCAGCGTGCGCAGCCCGTGACCGTGGGCCACCACCTGCTGGCCTGGGCGGAGATGCTCGAGCGGGACCGCGCCCGCTTCGCTTTCGCCGCCGGCCAGGCGCGGCCCTCGCCGCTCGGTGCCGCTGCGGGCGCCGGCTCGACCCTTCCCCTTCCCCCACCGCCGAACGCGATGCGGAACTCGCTCGACGCCGTGGGCGACCGGGACTTCGCGCTCGATTACCTCTACGCCTGCACCGCGCTCTTCGTCCACCTGTCGCGGATCGGCGAGGAGCTCTGCCTCTGGTCGAGCGCCGAGTGGGGCTTCGTCCGCCTGCCCGAAGAGGCCGCCACGGGCTCGTCGATGATGCCGCAGAAGCTAAACCCCGATGTGGCGGAGCTCGCGCGCGGCAAGGCGGGGACGGCGATCGGCCGCCTCGCCGGCCTGCTGGCGACGGTCAAGAGCCTGCCGCTCGCCTACAACCGCGATCTGCAGGAGGACAAGCGGCCGGTCTTCGACGCGCGCCGCGACGTGCGAGAGGCGCTCGCGGCACTGCGCGTGCTCGTCGCGGGACTCGAGCTCGACCGCGGCAGGCTCGCAGCGGCGGCAGGCGACCCTCAGCTGCACGCGACCGACGCCGCCGAGGCGCTGGTCGCCTCCGGCACGCCCTTCCGCGACGCACACGAGGCGGTGGCCGAGCAGGTCCGCGTCGACCGCTTCCGGCAGCCGGCGCGCCCCGTGCCGCGGCATGCGCCGGGGCCGGCCGGGGTTGCCGAAGCGGCGGAAGCGGCAAGATCCCGCCTGGATGGTTGATCGGAAATTCGCGTACCCGCAGGGATGGCCCACTGCTCGACCTCTTCCCTGACAGCGCCGAGATCGTGGACGGCGAGCTGGCCGTCGGCGGCCTGCGGGCGGGCGAGCTCGCAGAGCGCTTCGGCACCCCGCTCTTCGTCTACTGCGAGGAGACCGTGCTGGCGCGGGCCCGCGCCTACCGGCAGGCCGCGCCCGAGGCCCTCGTCCTCTACAGCGTCAAGGCGTTCCCGAGCGTCTCGCTCCTCCGGCTCTTCGCCGCGGAAGGCCTCGGCGCCGACGTCTCGACGCTCGGGGAGCTCACGTTCGCGCGCCGGGCCGAGCTTCCGGGCGCCCGGATCGTCGTCCACGGCAACAACAAGAGCGACGCGGAGCTCGCGGCGGCCGCGAAGTGCGGGGCCCTCGTCGTCCTCGACGCCGCGGACGAGGTCGATCGTGCGGCCGCGGCGGGCGTGCGGCGCGTGCTCGTGCGGGTGACGCCCGGGATCGACGCGGAGACCCACGACGCGATCAAGACGGCCCACCACGGGTCGAAGTTCGGGCTGCCGCCGGACGAGACGATGGTCGCCGTCGGGGAGGCGATCGCGGCGGGTCTCGAAGTCCAGGGGCTGCACGTGCACATCGGCTCGCAGCTCCTCGACCTCGGCGCCGAGCGGATGACCGTCGACTGGCTGGCGGCTTTCGCCGCGGCCTGCCGGAAGGGGCTCGGCTGGACGCCGGGAGTGGTCGATCTCGGCGGCGGGCTCGGCGTCCGTCACGTCGAGGACGAGCCGGCGCTCGACATCCGGACGTTCGTGCAGGCGCTCCTCGACCGGGTCGAGCGCGCCTGGGAGCTGCACGACCTCCCCCGTCCACGGCTCGTGCTCGAGCCGGGCCGCTCCCTCGTCGGCGACGCCGCGTGCACGCTCTACCGCGTCGGCGTCGTCAAGCGGGCGAGCGAGACGACGACCTACGTGGCGATCGACGGCGGCATGTCCGACAACCCCCGCCCGCAGCTCTACGGCGCCCGTTACACCGCGCTGCTCGCGAACCGGGCGAACGAGGACGCGACGAGCTGGTACGCGGTCTGTGGGAGCCACTGCGAGTCGGGCGACGTCCTGATCGAGCGCGTCCGCCTGCCGGAGCCGCGGCGCGGCGACCTGCTCGCGGTCCCAGTGACCGGTGCGTACACGCTCGGGATGGGCTCGAACTACAACAGCGTCCCCCGGCCGGCGGCCGTGCTCGTGGCCGGGGGAGCCGCCCGGCTGGTGCGCCGCCGCGAGACCGAGGACGACCTGGTCGGGCTCGAGGCGTGAGCCTGTGAGCCGCCACGTCGTCGCGATCTGGTCGGACTACATCTGACCCTTCTGCCGGATCGGCCAGCCGACGGCCGACTGGCTGCGGCGCCGGTTCGGCGCCGAGCTCACCTGGCTTCCCTTCGACCTCCACCCGGAGTATCCGCCCGAGGGGATCCCGCGCGCGGAGCTGCGGGCGCGCTACGGCGACCGCTTCCACGGGCGCGTCGAGGCGATGTTCGCAGCAGCCGGCCTCGCCTACGCGCCGCCGCCGGACGTCGTGTCGAACACGCGGCGGGCGCTTCGCCTGACCGAGCTCGCGCGCGAGCGCGGTCACCACGAGGCCGCTCACGACCGCCTGATGGACGCCTACTGGGCCGAGGGCCTCGACATCGGCGACGAGGAGGTCCTGCACCGACTCGCGGTCGAGGTGGGGCTCGACGTGGCCGAGGTCGCACGCGTGCTCGAGGGCGACGAGTACCTCGACGCTGTCCAAGCCTCGACGAGGCGGGCGCACTCGGCGGGCGTCACCGGCGTACCGGCCTGGCTCCTCGACGGGCGGCTCCTCGTGCTCGGGGCGCAACCCCGCGAGGTGTTCGAGCAGGCATTCGAGCAGCTTCGGGGCGAGGCCTGAGGACGCGCTTCCTCTGACACTCCTCTGACACGTCTCCGAGGTGTCCCCGAGGTAGGGGCTTCCGCCTTCGAGCAGCTTCGGGGCGGGACCTCAGGCGCACCACTCGGTTGCCGTCGCGAGCAGCACCCTGGCGCAGCCCTCCAGCTGATCCAGGTCGGCCCACTCCACGGCCGCGTGGGCTCCCTCGCCCCCGGGGCCGTAGATCGCGGTCGGGATGCCGGCGGCCCCGAGGAGCGCCGCGTCCGTCCAGTAGGGCGCACCGATCACCTCGGGCTCGCCGGCAGCCCGGCGCAGGACGCGGACGATCGGCTCCTCGCCGGAGACCTCGAGCGGGGGTCTCGAGAAGACAATCCGAGCCGCACCGAGGAACTGGGGGTCGGCCGTGGCGGCCTCGTCGAGGATCGCCTGGAGCTCCGCTAGGACCTGAGCGTCGGTCTCGCCGGGCACGGTGCGCCGCTCGGCCGCGAGCGAGCAGCGCTCGGGGTAGCTCGAGAACTCCTGCCCGCCCTCGATCAGCGACGCATGCACCGAGCCCGAGCCGAGCAGCGCGTGCGTCGGGCCGGCCCGAAGCCTGCGATCGAGCTCCTGGAGCCCGACGAGGACGCCGCCCATCTTGGCGATCGCGTCGACGCCGAGATCGGGGCGCGATCCGTGCGCCGCCCGCCCGAGGGACTCGACCTCGAGCGCGACGAAGCCCTTGTGGGCGAGGCAGAGCCGCAGCTCGGTCGGCTCCGCCACGATCGCCGCGTCGGCACGCAGGCGGCCGGCGATCGATTCGGTTCCGACGCTGCGGAACTCCTCGTCGGCCACGGCCGTGAGGATCACGTCCCCACGCAGCCCGGCCCGCGCCGAGTCGGCGGCCGCGACCATGATCGCCGCCAGTCCGGCCTTCATGTCGTAGGCGCCCCGGCCGTAGAGCCGGCCGCCCTCGATCCTCGGCTCGTGCGGTCGCACCATGCCGGCGACGCCGACGGTGTCCAGATGCGCGTTCAGGAGGAGCGAGCGCCCACCGCCGAGGCCTCGGGCGACCGCGATCACGTTCGGACGCCCGGGCGCGGGCTCGTACAGTTCCACCGCGAGCCCGGCCCGGTCGCACCAGCGCGCGACGTAGGCTGCGAGCTCCGTCTCCCCCGCCCCGCCCGGGACGAGGTCGGGGTTGACCGAGTCGATCGCGACGAGCTCGCCGAGGAGCTCGACCAGCTCCATCACGCGTGGACTAACCCGGGCCGGATGAGTCGCGGCGGGGCCTTCAGCCGGGCGTCGCTGACGCGCGGGTTCAGCGGCTCGGTCACCGCGGGGGCGCCGAAGGATCGGCCATGACGCTCGCCGGGCGACGTGCCGTAGAGGGTGGTGCGCTGCCGCGGCGTCCGTCCGATCGCGCGGATCGCGGCCTCCATCCCCTCCGGTGGCATCTCCTGGCCGTGCGCCGCGCCGGCGGCGCGCGAAATCGACTCGTTCATCAGCGTCCCGCCGAGGTCGTTGCACCCGGCGCGCAGAGCCGCCTGGGCGCCCTCGACGCCGAGCTTGACCCAGGAGGCCTGCACGTTCGTGATCCACGGGTGCAGCGCGAGCCGCGCGACGGCGTGCATGAGCAGCGCCTCCCGGAAGGTCGGCCCGGGCCGCGCGAGACCCTTCAGGTAGATCGGCGCCTCCATGTGGACGAACGGCAGCGGCACGAACTCGGTGAAGCCGCCCGTACGGCGCTGGAGCTCGCGGAGCGCCAAGAGGTGCCGCGCCCAGCTCCGCGGCCGTTCCACGTGGCCGAACATGATCGTGCTCGTCGAGCGAAGACCCTCGGCGTGCGCGGTCTCGTGCACCTGCAGCCACTGGCCGGTCGAGACCTTGTCCGGGCAGAGGACGCGGCGGACCTCGTCGTCGAGGATCTCGGCGGCCGTTCCCGGGAGCGATGCCAGACCGGCCGCGCGGAGCCGCGCCAGGTACTCGTCGAGCGGCACGCCGAGCGTCGCGGCCCCCTGCCACACCTCGAGCGCCGAGAAGGCGTGCACGTGGAGACCCGGCACCTCGCGCTTGACCGCCTCGCAGACCTCGACGTAGTAGTCGCCCGTGAAGGCCGGGTGGATGCCGCCCTGCAGGCAGACCTCGACCGCCCCGCGCTCCCAGGCCTCCGCGCAGCGCCGCACGACCTCTCGGACCGGCACGAGGTAGGCGGGGCCACGAAGGTTCTCGGCCAGCTTGCCCTTCGAGAACGCGCAGAACCCGCAGCGGAAGTAGCAGACGTTCGTGTAGTTGATGTTCCGGGTGACGACGTAGGTGACCTCGTCCCCGCACACCTCGCGCCGGAGCGTGTCGGCGGCGGCGAGGACCGCAACCACACCCGGCCCGCGCGCGCGAAAGAGCGCCTCCACGTCGTCCTCCTCGAGCTCGACCTCGTCCCGCACCTTCGCCAGCACTGCGGCGATCGCAGGGGTGGCAACGCCGGTGCGGGAAGTCTCTGCAGGCACGCGGCCGGCCGAGCCCGCAGCCCAGGCGTCGTCTCGTCCGAGCCCGGTCGCGTCCGCTCGCCGGAGCACGAGCGGCAGGACGGCCGGGTCGACCCAGCGCTCCGGCTCCGCCAGGTACTCGGGGTAGATCGCGAGGCGGGGCGCGAGCTCGAGGCCGTGCGCCTCGGTCTCCCGGCGCAGGAGCTCGAGCTCCGGCCAGGGCGCCTCGGGGTTGACGTGGTCGATCGTGACCGGCGAGACCCCGCCCCAGTCGTTGATCCCGGCGTCGAGCAGCTCGCCGAACCGCTCGTAGCTCAGGTTGGGAGGAGCCTGGATGTTCCAGTCGGGGCCGAGCAACACGCGGGCCGCTGCGACCGTCCACAGGAGCTCCTCCTGCGAGGGTTCCGGGTGCCCGGCCATCCGCGTACCCGGCTTGGCGCGGAAGTTCTGGACGATCACCTCCTGCACGTGGCCGTGGCGCTCGCCGAGCTCGCGGATCCGCTGGAGGGCCTCGAGCCGCTCGGCCCGGGTCTCGCCGATCCCGATCAGGATCCCCGTCGTGAAGGGCACCCCCTCCCTGCCCGCGGCCTCGATCGTCTCCAGGCGGCGGGCGGGCTGCTTGTCCGGCGAGCCGAAGTGCGGGCCGCCGCGCTCGGCGAGGCGCGGCGCGATGCCCTCGAGCATCAGCCCCTGCGAGACGCTGACCGCACGCAGGGCCCGCAGGTCGGCGCGCGTCAGCACGCCCGGGTTCAGGTGCGGAAGGAGTCCCGTCTCGCCGAGCACGAGCCCGGCGAGGCGAGCGAGGTACTCGAGCGTCGTGTCGCAACCGAGCGCGCGGAGCTCCTCACGAGCGGCGCGGTAGCGGAGCTCGGGCTTGTCGCCGAGGGTGAAGAGCGCCTCGTGGCAGCCGGCCGCGGCGCCGGTGCGCGCGATCTCGAGCACCTCCAGCTCGGTCAGATAGGCGCGCTGGCCCCGCCGCGGCGGCCGCGCAAAGGTGCAGTAGTGGCAGACGTCGCGGCAGAGCTTCGTCAGCGGGATGAAGACCTTCGGGGAGTACGTGACGAGCGTCCCCTTGCCGCGTTCGCGCAGGCGCCTCGCCTCGGCGCACAGCTCCCCGAGCGGGGCTTCGAGCAGCGCCGCGTCCACCGCCGCAGCTTACGCTTGCTAGGGCGTCGCTTGCGATGCCCGCATCAGGATCACGGGCTTTGCCGAGGGCGTGGAGTCAGGAGCACGCTCCTACGACTTCGCGGTCACGAGGCCGCCGAAGCGGGTCCAGCGGGTGCCGCTCCAGCGCTCGAGCTGCATCTGCTCGACCGGGAAGCGGTCGCTTGGCCCCGTCTTGACGACGATGCCCGGGAGCAGGAACGGGTTGTTCGCCTCGTTCAGGTTCGCCGAGGCCTTGAGCACGGTCTGCCTCGTCAGGTTCTTGCCGGCCTTCTTCAGCGTGTCGACGAGCGTGAAGGCCGACGCCATGCCCGCGGAGTAGTAGCCGTCCTTCAGATTTCCGCCCGGGACGTACTTCTTCATGATCTGCTCGAAGAGCTTGATTCCCGGATCGCCGGCCCACGAGGGGTCGGCCGGATCCTTGGCGAAAGCGATCGAGATCGCGCCCGTCGTGGTCTTCTTGCTCGAGGTCTGGGTCGCCAGCGCCAGCAGGTTCGAGGAGGCGGAGACGGCGTTGACATAGATCTGCGGACGCCAGCCGAGCCGGTTCGCCTGGATGAACGCCTGGATCGCGAACTTGCCGAAGGCGAAGACCACGAACGTGTTCGCGCCGGTCCCCTTCAGCTCCGCCACCTGCGAGTCGACGTTCGTCGACGTCGGGTCGTAGGCGACCGCCTTCACGATCTGACCGGCCTTCGGCCCGAGGCCCTTCCTGAGCCCGTTCAGCAGATCCTTGCCGTAGTCGTCGTTCTGGTAGAGGACGCCGATCTTGGCCCCCGGCTTCGTCTTCACGAGGTGCCGGCCGTAGACCGTGCCCTCCGAGAGATAGCTCGGGATGTAGCCGATCGTCCACGGGTAGCGGCGGGCGTCGGAGCCCCAGGCCGTGTAGCCGCTCGCGACGAAGAGCTGCGGCACCTTCTCGGAGTTCAAGAAATCGCGGATCGCGAGGTTGTTCGCGGTGCCGAGGGTGTTGAAGAGGGCGAAGACCCGGTCCTGCTGGACGAGCTGCCTGACGGCCTGGACGGTCCGGCCCGGGTCGTAGCCGTCGTCGACGTACTTGTAGGTGATCCTCCTGCCGTTCACCCCGCCGCGGGCGTTCACGTACTTGAAGTACGCCTCGGCCCCGCGGGCGACCGCCGCGGCGGAGGAGGCCTCTCCGCTCAGAGGGGCCGTGCCGCCGATCAGGATCGAGCTCGCCGTCAGGCCGGGGTCGGCTGCGGGGCTCGCGCCTGCGGCGCCGGCGGCCACGGCGGCGGCCAGGCCGATCGCCAGTATCGAGACCCTCGTTCGCGTCATCGTCACCCCCCTCCGGGCCGAGTGTACAAGCGACCCATGAGCGGAGCAGAGATCCGTCGCAGCAGTCCCCCTGCGCCCGTGGGCGCGAGCAGCACGACCAGCACGAGCGCGGCTCCGAGGATGACCGACGGGACGCCGGGCGCCCTCGAGTCGACCGCGAACGGGCTGACCGCGTCGAGGATCGACGAGGCGTTCGGCGGCACGAACTGGACGAAGGCCGCCCCGGCAATCACGCCGGTGAGGGAGCCGAGCCCGCCGATCACCGCACCGATCAGCAGGAAGAGCGAGAGCGAGACGAAGTAGACGTCCGGGTTGACGTAGGCGTTCGAGAGCGCGTAGAGCGAGCCGGCAACACCGGCGTAGAAGGACGAGATCCCGAAGGCCGCGACCTTGTAGGCGGCCGGGTTCACGCCCATCGAGCTGGCTGCGACTTCGCTGTCTCGAAGGGCGCGGAACGCGCGACCGAGACGGCTGTTGACGATCGCGAAGGCAAGGAGGAAGAGCGCCGCCGCGATCGCCCAGGTGACCCCGTAGAGCCACGTGCCGCTGTGCAGCTCGGGCAGGTTGATCCCCGTCGTCCCCTTCGTCAGCCCCTCCAGCCGGTCGTGCTTCGCGATCGACGGCATCGCCACCGCGACCCCGAAGGTCGCGAGCGCGAGGTAGAGGCCGCGGAGCCGCAGCGCGGGGATGCCGAAGAGCAGCCCCGCGAGGCCCGCGGTGAGCCCCCCCAACGGGATCGTCAGGTAGTCCGGCACCCCGCAGCGCGTGGCGAGGATCGCGCTCGTGTAGCCCCCCACGGCCATGAAGGCGCCGTGCCCGATCGAGACCTGGCCCGTGTACCCGGTCAGGAGGTTCAGGCCGAGGATCGCGATGAAGAAGATCCCCATCCGGCCGAGCTCGAAGGCGCGGTAGTCGCCGACGAGGAACGGCAGGATCGCGAGGCTCAGGCCCGCCGCGGCGACGGCGGCGACACGGAGCCCCCAGGCGAGCCTCACACTCTCCTCCCGACCGTTCGACCGAAGAGGCCGCTCGGCCTGATCGTCAGCACGATCAGGATCACCGCCAGCGCGACCGCGAGCCGCGACTCGCCGCCGACCTCGGGCACGTACCGGCCGGCCAGGTTGAGGATCACGCCGAGCAAGAGCCCGCCGACGACCGCCCCGAGCGGGCTCTCGAGCCCCCCGAGAATCGCCGCGGCGAAGGCGTAGAGGAGGATCGCCTGCATCATGTTCGGCTCGAGGAAGACCGTGGGCGCGACGAGGATCCCGGACAGAGCGCCGAGCGTGGCGGCGAGGCCCCAGCCGAGCGCGAGCATCCACCCGACACGGATGCCGACGAGCGGGCTCGTTTCGGGATTCGCCGCCACCGCACGCATGCCGAGGCCGAGCTTGGTGAAGCGGAAGAAGAGCGAGATCAGCCCGACCGCCCCCAGCGTGACGCCGATGACCCCGATGTCGGCATAGGAGACGGCGACACCGCCGACGTCGACGGTGCCCGTCGAAAAGAGGCTCGGAAACGAGCGCGTCTCGCCGCCCCAGATCCAGGCCGTCAATCCGTTCAGGCCGATCAGCAGGCCAATCGTCAGCATCACGACCGTCAACACGGGCGCGCGCTCAACCGGGCGGATCACGACCCGCTCGAGCGCGACGCCGCCCGCGAAGGCGATCAGGAGCGTCAGCGGGAAGGCGACCCACTTGTTCAGGCCGTGGTTCGTCAGCGACCAGGCGACGAAGGTCGTCAGCGTCGCCAGCTCCCCTTGCGCGAAGTTGATCACCCGCGTGGCGCGGTAGATGAGGACGAGCGCGAGCGCGAGGCTCGCGTAGATGCCCCCCGAGGCAAGGCCGCTGACCACCTGCTGGGCGAGCTCCTGCCAGGAGAAGGCCGCGAGCGCCACTTCAGTAGCCCAGGTAGGAGCGGCGGACGGCATCGTGCTCGCGAAGCTCCGTGCTCGGGCCGGCGAGGACGACACGGCCAACCTCGAGGACGCACGCGCTCTGCGACACACGGAGCGCCACGCTCGCGTTCTGCTCGACGACGAGGGCGGTCAGGCCGTCGCGCTCGTTCAGCTCCGCGAGGATGCGAAAGATCTCCCGCACGACGAGCGGCGCGAGCCCGAGGGAGGGCTCGTCGAGCAGCAGCAGCCGCGGCCGGCCCATCAGGGCCCGGGCGAGCGCGAGCATCTGCTGCTCGCCGCCGCTGAGCGTGCCGGCCGCCTGGCCTCGGCGCCGAGCGATCCAGGGGAAGTGCCCGAGCATCCGTTCCGCGTCGGCGGCGACGGCGGCGCGGTCGCGGCGGACGTAGGCGCCGAGTCGAAGGTTGTCCCAGACGGACAGCTCCCGGAAGATGCCGCGCCCCTCGGGTACGTGGGCGATCCCGAGGCGCATGACGGCGTCAGGGCCGGCACGCCCCAGGCGCCGGCCGGCGAAGACGATGTCGCCGCTGCGACGGACGGTGTTCGAGATCGCGCGCAGGATTGTCGTCTTGCCCGCGCCGTTCGCCCCGAGGACGGCGACGATCGAGCCCTCCTCCACCGAGAGCGAGACTCCGTGCAGCGCCTTGACCGGGCCGTAGCGAGCCTCGACGTCGCGCAGCTCGAGGAGCGCGCTCATGCTGCCGTCTCCCCCGTTCCCTCGACCTCGCCGAGGTAGGCCTCGATCACGGCGGGGTCGGCACGCACCTCGGCCGGCGCGCCGCTCGCGATCCGCCTGCCGAAGTCGAGGACGTGCACCACGTCCGAGACGCCCATGACGAGGTTCAGGTGGTGCTCGACGAGCAGAATCGTCAGGCCGAAGCCGTCCCGGAGCCGCCGGACAGAGGCCTCGAGCTCTGCCACCTCCTCGTGGTTCAGGCCGCCCGCAGGCTCGTCGAGCAGAAGGAGCTTCGGCCGCGCGAGGAGCGCGCGCGCCGTCTCGACGCGCTTGAGCGTGCCGTAGGGCAGGCCGGCGGCGGGTCTGCCGGCGATGTCGCTCAGGTCGAGAGCGTCGAGAACCTCTCGCGCGCGGGCGCGCAGCCGCCTGCCCTCGGTCCAGCCGAAGCGGCTGTGGCCGCCGACGAGGACGTTCTCGAGCACGCTCATCGTCGGGAAGAGCTCGACGTTCTGGAAGGTGCGCGCGATCCCGCGGGCGGCGACGCGATGCGGCGGCGTGCGCATGAGGCTCGCGCCGTCGAACGAGAGCTCGCCCGCGTCCGGCCG
>JACDAS010000275.1 GCA_013695295.1 Actinomycetota bacterium
GGCGCGAGCGCGGAAAGCAGGTAGGCGAGTCCGCCGCGCGCCGCCGTCCACCCGAGCTGCGCATCGGCCCCGATCTCGGGGCCGGCGGCGTCCAGCAGGCCGGCCGGGTCCGGCACGAAGTCCTCCACCTCGCTGACCCACGTGACGATCTCGTTGCCGAAGAACGGTCTCTCGTCGCGCTCGGCGATCGCGCGCCGGAAGAGCTCGGAGACGACAAGAGCCCAGGCGGATCGGCGGCTCGAACCCATCGCGACCTCGTTCACGGCCGCCTCGACGGCGGCCCGGTCGAGCACGGGCCTTGCGTCGAGCGCGGCTCTCGCCCGCGCGCGCAGGTCCTCGGAGACGGCCGGCGGCTGCCCGCGCGGCGGGATCCGGGGCTCCAACGCCTCCACCCCCGCCGCCTGCGAGGCCTCCAGCAGGAGCTCGGCCGCCCGGCCGGCGTCGCCGTCGAGTGCCGGCGCCGCCGCCAGCCGCGTCCGGGCGGGATCCGGCAGCGACGGGCCGCGCCGGAACTCGGCGACGGCAAGACTCGGATCGCCCCAGAGGAACTGGAGCCGCAGCCCCTCCGTCGCGAGCGCCCGGTGGAGCTCGGAGTCGTCGCCCGCGCGCGCCAGCGCGAGCGCCAGCCAGAACCGCGCCTCGTCGGAGTGGGCCGCCGCGTGCCGCCGCACGTCCTCGATCCGGGCTGAGACGTCGAGTCGCGCGAGGAGCCGGGCCGCGTCCCACCCCGGCGCCGCCGGGTCGAGCAAGGCGAGGAGCGGCTCGAGCGCGGTGTCGTCGCCGACCTCGGCGAGCGCCCCCGCCGCGAGGGCCCGCTCGTCCGGGTTCCCCTCCCGCGCGAGGTAGCCGAGCTGGTGGCGGAGCGACCTGACCGGCACGCGGGCGGCCAGCGCGATCACGCCGAGGTGCTCCGGCGCCGTCGAGTCCTCGAGAGCCGAGCTCACGTGCGGGCGGAGAGCAAGCCACGTGTCCGGGTCGAGCGGGAGCCGCGTCAGGGCGTCGAGGACCGCGAGACGCGTCTCCGGCGACGGATCGTGGAGAGCCTCGAGGAGAGGTTCCGCCTCATCTCGCCCGATCGAGGCCATCAGCCGACGGCTGCGTCCGGGTACGGGAAGCCCTGCGGCCGCGCGACGCCCGGGTCGACGTGGCGGCGGAGAGCGGCATCCGTGACCGCGTAGCCCCAGTTGATCAGCCGCTCCTGGATCGCCGCCGGCGTCTTCGCGAGGCGCGTGGGTAGCTGAGCAAGGGCGAGCGTCTGGGTGTGCGGGCAGGGCAGTGCGTCGGCGAGGCCGTAGTCGGCGATGTCGGTGCGGATGCCCCAGTAGCTCCCCTCGCGCAGCCCGAGGCGGAAGCTCTCGACCGCCTGCCGCTTTCGGAGCGCCCGCACCTGGCTGTCGATCACGCCGAGGGCCCGGAGGGGCTGCCGCAGCCAGTCGCGATTCGGCGTGGCGCTGGCCGCCACGTGGCCGCCGCCGTCGCTGATCAGGATCGTCCGGTGGCGCTTCCAGGCGGTCTCGAGCCCGAGGTTGTCGTAGACGCCGCCGTCGCTGAGGACGACGCGGGTCGTGAACGGCGGTCGCTGAAGGTCGTCACCGGTTCCGGCGGTGTACGCGGACTCCTCGAGCTTCAGCGTGACCGGGGACAGGAAGGGCGGGAACGCGCTGGAGGCGGCGACCGCGCGCGCCAGGGGAACGGTGGGGGCGACGACCTCTCCGACCCTGTAGTCGCGCATGTACGGCTTCTCGAAGCGCCAGAGCACCGCGGACTGGAGGTTGGTCGCGTTGATCACGAAGCGCGGCCGGTCGGGCAGGTCCTGGAGCGTCGCCTTTCCGAAGAGATGGCGAGCCAGGGCACCAACGTAGCGATCGCCGATCGAGCCGGGCAGTAGGGCTCCGCGCAGGATCGTCCCGCGGTCGATCGTCCTGCCGGCAACCTTCCGGATCGGCTGCAACACGGCCTCTTCGAAGGCCCGCGCGACGCCGCTGTCGTCGAACCCGAGCCTCGGCCAGTTCATCGCGAGGACGGCGGCGGTGAACGAGCCGCCGGAGACGCTCGAGACGCGGTCGAGTCGAGACAGGTAGCCCGCCTCGTTCAGGCGCCAGAGCGAGCCGACGTGGAACAGCATCGCCCGGTAGCCGCCGCCGGAGAGGCACAGGGCGACCCCCTCGTCGAGGGCGGCCGCGCC
>JACDAS010000287.1 GCA_013695295.1 Actinomycetota bacterium
GCGCGAACACCGCGCTCGACGCCATCGGCGAGCGTGACGAGGCGCACGCCCGCCACCTGCTCCAGCCGCCCGACGCGGCGGAGAAGGTCGGTGCGCCGATAGTGCCGGCCGAAGAGGTCCGGCACTAGTTCATGACCCAGCCGCCGTCGATTCCGAACAGCTGCCCGGTGATGAACGACGAGGCGTCGCTGGCGAGAAAGATGGCGAGGTTGCCAATGTCCTCGGCTGTGCCGCGGCGCTTGAGCGACTGCCGCTCGAGCACGAAGCGGTTGTAGCCGTCGGGATCCGGGTGGATCTTCTCCGCATCGGTCGGGAACGCCCCGGGTGAGATCGCGTTCACGGTGATCCCCTCTGGCCCGAGCTCCCGCGCGAGCGCGCGCGTGAACCCGACGATCCCGCCCTTGGTGGAGACATACGAGAGCAGCAGGTCCCAACCACCGAAGAACGTGATCGAGGTCAGGTTGACGATGCGGCCGTGCCCGCGCTCGGCCAGGGACGGGTACGCGGCGCGGGCGCAGAGGAAGAAGCCCTTGAGGTTCGTCGCGAAGACGGCGTCCCACTCCGCCTCGTCGATCTCAGTCCA
The DNA here is from genome assembly GCA_013695295.1 of Actinomycetota bacterium. Taxonomy (GTDB): domain Bacteria; phylum Actinomycetota; class Thermoleophilia; order Gaiellales; family Gaiellaceae; genus JACDAS01. Next base: position 584 of record JACDAS010000287.1, read on the forward strand.
CGCCCGGCGCGGGTAGATCGCCGCGTTGTTGATCAGTACGTCGATCCCGCCCAGCTCGCGCACGACCGTGTCCGCCATCTCGTCGATCGAGTCCTTTTGCGAGACGTCGGCGCGCACCGAGACCGCCCGGCCTCCCTCCCCGACCAGCCGATCCCGGACCGCGTCGATCGTCTCCTGCGTGCGCCCGACCACCGCGACCGCCGCGCCCGCGGCGGCCAGGGAGCGGCACATATTCGCGCCGAGCCCGCCGCCCCCGCCGGTGACGATCGCCACTCGGCCGTCGAGCCGGAATGCGTCGAGACCCCTCACGCGACCTCGAACTCGCCGAGAATCTCCTCCAGCTCGACCGTGCGCTTCTGGTCGGCCGCTCGGTACGCAGCCTCGATCAGCGCCATCGTCCGGAGGTTGTCGCGGCCGGGGATCTCCGGCTCCGAGCCCGTCTCGAGCGCCCGCATCAGCTGGGCCATGGTGCCGACGAACGCCTGCGGGAACCACCGCTCCTCCCAGCGGGGCCGGTGCCAGACCCCTTCCTCGGCGCGGAGGTGGTAGTCGATCGTGCTCGCGCTCCCCTCCGGGTAGTCGGGCCAGCCGATCGTGCCCTTCGCGATCCCGTCCGTGCCCTCCACACGCCAGTCGATCCGCCCGTCCGCCCACGTGAAGCAGTCGTCCGAGCCGAGGCAGCGCAGCCCGTCGTCGTACTCGAGCACGTAGAACGCCATCCCGTCGTCGTGGGGGAAGTCCCAACTTGGATCCGGCCGCACCGAGCATTGGATCGCCTTCGGATCGCCGAAGAGGTAGCGGAAGACGTCCAGGTGGTGAATCGACATGTTCAGGAGAGCGATCCGCCCGTAGCCGCGGATGAACTCCTGCCAGTGCGGGCGGGCGTTCATAACGATCTGCGCCACGATCGGCGTTCCGATGTGCCCGGCGTCGAGGAGTGTCTTCAGCGCGCGCATCGACTGGTCGTAGCGCATGTTCTGGTTGACCGCGAGCGTCTTCCCGGCCTCCTCCGCGACGCGGACGATCTCCTTCGCTTCCTCGAGCGTGAAAGCGACCGGCTTCTGCGCGAGGACGCCCTTCACGTGCTCCCGCGCGCACGCTTCGCGCACGATCTCGAGCTGCTGGTCGGGTGGGAAGGCGATGTCGACGATCTCCACCTCTGGGTCGTCCAGCAGCTCGAGCCACGAGTCGTACACCTTCGGCACGCCCGCCTGCTCCGCTGCGGCCCGCGCGTTCTCCGGCGTGCGGGAGGCGATCGCCACCGTCCGGAACCCGGCCTCGTTGTACGCCGTCAGGTGGACGTCTCGCATGATGAAGCCGGCGCCGATGCAGCCGATGCCATAGTCGGTCTTGCCGCTCAAGGCGGGGCCGGTCCCGAAGTCGATCTCGGCCACGGCTACGCCCGCACCCCGAGCCCGCGCATGAGCTTCGCGGTCTCGGTGTAGGCCTCGTTGGCCCACTCGACGATCTGGTCGGGGTCGGGAGAGTACTCGAGCTCGATCGAGACGGTGCCGTCGTAGCCCGTGTCGCGGATCGCAGCCAGGTACTCCTTGATCGGCGTGACGCCGCGGCCCGCAGGCAGGTCGCCGTGCACCTTCCCGTCGCAGTCCGACAGGTGGATGTGCCCGATCAGGCCCTTCAGCTTCGCCACGTCGCCGAACGACGCTTCGGACAGGTGCAGGTGCGAGATGTCGGCATTCGCGCGCACGGCCTGGTGGTCGAGCTCCCGCACGAACCGGGCGAGCTCGTCGACGTCCTTCAGCAGCGCCTGCTCGAACGGCTCCAGCTCGAGCACGATCTCGAGCCCCTTCGACTGCGCGTAGTCCCCCGCGCTGCGCACCAGGTCTTTCGCCAGCTCCCAGATCGCTTCTGGGGGGAAGACCTCGCAGTCCCAGAAGTACTCGCCGACGACGAGGAGCACGTTCCGCGCTCCGAGGTAGGCACCCTGGTCGACGTACGCCTTGATCCGGTCGAGCGTGAACCGCTGTACCGAGGGGTTGAAGTCGACCAGGCCGAATGCGACGCAAACGACGGAGCGGATCGGCAGCCCGACCTCGTCCGAGGTCTCCTTGATCACGCGGCGCGTGTCGTCGTCGATGTCGAGCGGGTCCTCGAAGATGTCGTAGGTGTCGAACCCGATCCGCTTCGCCTCGCGGATCCCCTGCTCCAGGTCGATCTTCGTGCCGAGCCAGGTGGAGCTGATCATGCCGAGTTCCATGCGTCCCTCCTTCTACGGGGTGTACGTGGCCTGCGGGATCGAGGACGCAGGGCCGGGCGCGCCGTACGCGAGCCAGCCGCCGTCCACGAAGAGAGTCTGGCCGGTGACGTAGCCGGCCATCGGCGAGGCGAGGAAGACGACCGCCTGCGCGACCTCCTCGGGGGAGGCGAGGCGGCCGAGCGGAACCCGCTCGAGTAGCGCCTCCTCCGAGAGAAGCCCCTGCGCGAGCGCATTCTCGATCATCGGCGTGCGGACGTAGCCCGGCGCGACGGCGTTGACGCGGACGCCGCGGGCGGCCCACTCAACGGCGAGTGCCCGCGTCAGGCCGAGCAGCCCCGCCTTCGTGGCGCAGTAGGCGGCGCGGCCCGGCATGCCGACGACGCCGGAGATCGAGGCGACGTTGACGATCGCACCGGCGCCGGCCGCGAGCATCCGCGCGCCGACGACCTGCGAGCAGCGGAAGGCGCCGCCGAGGTTGACGTCGACGACCTCGGCCCAGAGCGTCTCGTCGAGCGTCTCGGCAGGGCCGATCCGGTTGACGCCGGCGTTGTTCACTAGCACCGTCGGCTCTCCGAGCTCGGCCGCCACCGCCGTCACGGCGCGCTCGACGGAGGCCCGGTCGCGTACGTCGAGCTCGATGCCGGTGCCGGACACGTCCGTACGCGCCACGGCTGCGCCCGCCACCTCGAGGGCGCTGGCGATCGCAGCGCCGAGGCCGCGCGACGCGCCTGTCACGATCGCGACCGCGCCGGTGAGGCTCACGCCCGTGGTTCCCGACCGAGCTCGCTCAGCACGCCGCGCAGCGTCGCTCCGAGCTCGTTCGGCATCGACGTGAACGGGCCGAGCTCGTGGTCCGCACGCGCGAGGAGGTCCTTCATCGTCACGTCCGGATCCTTCGCGAGCGCCGACGCGACGACCTCGCGCGCCCGCTCGACGAACGCGAGGCTGTCATCGAGGAAGCGCACCACGTCCTCGCCCTCCAGGACGTCGTAGTGGGCGGTGAGAAGCCGCTCCGGGGCGAGCTCGCGGAGCAGGCGCGCCGACCGCTCGTACCCGGCGGGGTCGCCGATCGGCGGCGGATGGACGACGTTCCCCTCCGTGTCGAGGAGCCCCCGCCCGAGGACGGCGTCGCTGACGATCGCGGTGCGCGAGGCCGGCTCCCACAGGCCGATGTGGCCGGGCGAGTGGCCTGGGAGGTGGAGCACCCGCACCTCGAGCTGCGGCCCGAGGCGGACGACCTCGTTGCCCGTCAGGCGGAGGTCGACGGGCGTCTCCGGCCCCATCGCGTCGCGAAGCCACGCAAAGGTCTCCGCGTCGTAGCCGATCCGGTAGGGCTCATACCACCCGTAGCGCTCGCGCAGGATCAGCTCGGAGCTCTCGATCCACGCCACGTCGGCGACGTGCGCCAGGACGAGCGCGTGCGGCGCCGCCTGGCAGATCGCCGCGGTGCCGCCGAAGTGGTCGACGTCGGCGTGCGTGAGCAGCACGAGATCGGGCTCGAGGCCGTCGAGCGCGGGGAGGATCACCGCCGCGGGCGTCTCGGCCACACCGGTGTCGACCAGCAGCGAGCGCTCGCCGCGGAGCAGGTACTGGGAGAACGGCCGCGGCCCGAGGACGGACTCGATCCTCGTGATGCCGGGTGCGATCTCGACGACGGGCATCGCGACCGGGCGAGCCTACTCTGCCGCTTCCCGCGCCGCGACCTCGCGCGCGGCGCCGTCGGCGATGTGGCGGCCGACGGCAGCGACGGCGGCGTCGACCTCGCGGCGCTCGAGCGCGTCGAGGATCGCCTCGTGCTCGCGCACGATGCTCGGCAGGTCTGGCA
>JACDAS010000295.1 GCA_013695295.1 Actinomycetota bacterium
CCAATCGTGGCCCCCAGAGGCCCTTTCTGGCCCTCCGTGACTTGTCGACGTAGGCAGCCTGGAAACGAGAAAAGCCCCACGTTAGCAGGGCTTTTATCCTTCAGGGGCGGCAGGACTCGAACCTGCAACCCCCGGTTTTGGAGACCGGTGCTCTGCCAGTTGAGCTACGCCCCTAGGCTGCGATTCGAGCGAGGATTCTAGCCGCGCCCTGGCGGGCAGCTTCCGACGATGCGGGTCCCCTCGCAGCGCCGGGCGCTCGGTGCGCTCTTCCTCGTCCTCGCCCTCGGGTTCGGGGCGATCGCCGTCACCGCGCTGCTTGCGGGGCAGTGGGTGATCGGTGCCGCTGCCGCCGGGCTCGCCGGCTGGCTGGGTACCCTCGCCGCCTCGAGCCTGCGGCCCCGCCGTCGGGACTAGGAGGTCGGACGCGGGAGATCGCGCGCGGACGCCGTACTATCTCTCCGTGCCGGTCGACGAGGCCCAGGCTCTCTGGCTCGAGTTCGCGCGGACGCGCGACAAGGCGCTGCGCGACCGCCTGATCATGAGCTATGCCCCGCTGGTCAAGTTCGTCGCCGGCCGCCTCGGGAGCGGGCTGCCCGCGCACGTCGACGAGGGCGACCTGGTGTCCTACGGCCTCCTCGGCCTGATCGGCGCGATCGAGCGGTACGAACCCGAGCGGGACGTGAAGTTCGAGACCTACGCGCTGTCGCGGATCAGGGGCGCGATCGTCGACGAGCTGCGCGCGATGGACTGGGTGCCACGCTCGGTCCGCTCGCGCGCCCGCGAGATCGAGCGCGCGATGACCGACTTCGAGTCGAGACTGCATCGGGCCGCGAGCGACGAGGAGCTCGCGAAGGAGCTCGGCCTGTCCGAGGACGAGCTCGTGGAGAGCCTGAACGACATCGGCCGCTCCTCGATCGCCGCGCTGGACGAGCTGTGGACGTTGGGAACGGGCGGCGACCAGGTGGCCCTGATCGATTCGATCGAGGACACGAGCGGCCTCGGCCCGCAGTCCGCGCTCGCGCAGGCGGAACTGAAGGAGGCGCTCGCCGAGGCGATCAGCCGCCTGCCCGAGCGGGAGAAGCTGGTCGTGACGCTCTACTACTACGAGGAGTTGACCCTGCGCGAGATCGGCGAGGTTCTCGGCGTCACCGAGTCACGGGTCTCGCAGCTGCACACAAAGGCGATCCTGCGGCTCAAGGGCCGGCTCACGGGCGCGTCCGACGCCTCGCGGGCGAGCGCGTCGGGGCCGTCGGCCCCCGGTTAGAATCGACTCCCTGCCGGGCCTCCCGCCCGCCTTTCAGCCCCGACCACGGAGGACGCATGCCGCCGACCGAGCCCGGAAAGATTCGCAACGTCGCAGTCGTCGGCCACCGCGGCACCGGCAAGACCTCGCTGGTCGAGGCGATGCTCTTCCAGGCCGGCGCCACGAACCGGCTCGGGGTGGTGGAGCAGGGCTCGACGGTCTCGGACTGGGACGAGGACGAGCAGCGGCGGCGCATGTCCCTGGCGGCGTCGGTGTGCCGGTGCGAGTGGCAGGGGCGCACGATCGATCTCGTCGACACGCCGGGCGACGCGGGCTTTCAGGGCGACACGATCGCGGCCATGCGCGTGGTCGAAGGGGCGCTCGTCGCCGTCAGCGCGGTCATGGGGATCGAGGTGCAAACCGGCCGGGTGTGGCAGCGGGCCGACGAGGCCGGACTCTCGCGAGTCGTCGTCGTCAACATGCTGGACCGAGAGCGCGCCGACTTCTTCCGTACGCTCGAGGCGCTCCGCGCGCAGCTCTCGCAGAGCTGCGTCGCCGTCCAGCTGCCGATCGGGAGCGAGCACGAGCTGACGGGGATCGTCGACCTGCTGCACATGACGGCGTACACGAGCCCGGACGGGGGGCGCGAGGCATCGCCGGGGGTGATTCCCGACGAGCTCGCCGGCGAGGTCGCCGAGTACCGGGAGAAGCTCCTCGACGCCGTGGTCGAGACCGACGAGGCGCTGATGGAACGCTACCTCGACGGCCAGGAGCTCGCGGTCGAAGAGGTGGCGCGAGCGCTGAAGGACGCGGTGACGCGCGGCGAGCTGTTCCCGGTCGCCTGCGCCGTCGCAACGAAGAACCTTGGGACGACCGCGCTCCTCGACCTGCTCGTCGAGGGCGTGCCCTCCCCCGCTAAGAAGGGCCTCCCCGTCGGCTTCGAGGTCGACGAGGCGACGGCCGCCGCGTTCGTCTTCAAGACTCTTGCGGACCCGTTCGCCGGTCGCATCAACGTCTTCCGCGTCCTCAAGGGAACGATCTCATCCGATTCGACGCTGGTCAATCCCCGCACGCACGCGAAGGAGCGGGTCGGGCAGCTGCTGAGCCTCCAGGGCAAGGACCACACCCCGGGAGCAGAGTTCGGCGAAGGCTCGATCGGCGCCGTCGCGAAGCTGAAGGACGTCCAGACGGGCGACCTGCTCGTCGACCACGAGCTTGCCGTCGACCAGCCGGGCATCGAGTTCCCCGAGGGCGTCATGAGCTTCGCCGTCTCGCCGAAGGCAAAGGGCGACGAGGAGAAGGTCGCCGCCTCGCTCCGGCGGCTCGGAGAGGAGGACCCGACGCTTTCCCTGCGGCGCGACCCGCAGACCGGGGAGCAGCTCCTGACCGGCTTGAGCCAGATGCACGTCGAGGTGGCGGTGGATCGCCTGAAGCGCCGGTTCGGCGTCGACGTCGAGCTGCGACAGCCGCGCGTTCCCTACCTCGAGACGATCCGCTCGGAGTCGCGCGCCCAGGGTCGCTACAAGAAGCAGACCGGCGGCCGCGGGCAGTTCGGCGACTGCCACATCGTGCTCGAGCCGCTCGACGACCACATGGGCTACGAGTTCGTTGACAAGATCGTCGGCGGGTCGATCCCGCAGAGCTACCGGCCCGCGGTCGACAAGGGGATCCAGGAGGCGATGCTCCACGGCGAGCTCGCGGGGGCGCCGGTGCAGGGCGTTCGGGTGCTCCTGGTCGACGGCTCCTACCACACGGTCGACTCCTCGGAGATGGCGTTCAAGATCGCCGGCTCGATGGCGTTCAAGCACGCCTACGAGAAGGCGAACCCGGTGCTGCTCGAGCCTGTGATGGAGCTCGAGGTGACCGTGCCCGACGAGTCGGTCGGGGCGGTCAACGGCGACCTGAACTCACGACGCGGGCGGCTGCAGGGCATGGAGCCGCGCGGCGGGATGACGACGATCAAGGCCGAGGTGCCGATGTCCGAGGTCCTCACCTACTCGCAGTCGCTCACGTCGCTGACAGGCGGGCGCGGCGACCACCACATGCAGTTCCTCCGCTACGACGAGGTCCCGACGCACATCGCCCAGAAGGTGATCGCCGAGACGAAGGCCGAGCGGGAGCAGGCCGCGCACCACTAGATAACGGTCAAACACCTAAGCCGCTGCAAAAGCAGCGACTTCTCGAACCGACGGCGCTATAGTCGCCCCTCGGTGCGAACCTCGAACCTCAGGCCGACGACGTGCGCCCTCTGCGAGCGGACGCTGCTGATGGGCGAGCGCTCGACCCGGTTCACGCCCGACGGGAACGGACTGGTCGACGTCTGCCCGCTCTGCCAGGAGACGGCGCTCGAGCAGGGCTGGATCCGCGAGGGCAGTCCGAGTGTGCCCACGATGCGCCCCGAGCGCCGCCGCCGCCGGCTGAGCCTCGCCGCTATCTTCGAGCCGCGCCGGCCCGTGCCGCATCGGCCCGCGCCGCAGGCGCCAGTGGTCGAGGCCCCCCACAGACGCCTTTCCCGCACGGAGGCCGCGGTCGCCGAGGCCGCGGAGCTCTTCAACGCGAGCCCCTGCCGGCGTACTGTCGCCGGGATCGCCAAGAGCCTCGGCGCCCCGGAGGCGAGCATCGTCCAGCTTTCGGGGGTCAACAAGGAGGTCGTGGTCACGATCGCCTGGGAGATCTCCTGGTACCAGTACCGCGTCAGCCTCGACTCGATTCAGCCGGTTCGCCTCGCCGAGCGCGGGCTCGAGCCCGACGAGCTCGATTCCTCGTTCACGCGCTGGAACGCGCACATCGACGCCGAGGGCAGGCTGATCCCGACCTAAAGCGTTCGCTCCGCGGCCCTACAATCGAACCCGATGATCTACTGCGTGATCCCGCGCGAGCTCGAGGCCGAGCTGTTCGACAAGATGGTCGAGCACTACAAGGACAACCCCAACGTGACCGTCATCCTCGATCGCCGGGAGGGCGACGACCGGCGGGCGCGCCAAGACTACGGCGGCAAGCGCGTGACCCGGGATCGCCGCCGCCCCCGCGGGCCCGGAACCCTCCCGAGCACCGACATTCCCGAAAGCTCGTGACGGCCGTCCTCGGCATGGAGCGCTTCCGGAACTACGTCGGCGGCGAGTGGGTCGAGGCCGCGAACGGCGAGACGTTCGAGAGCACGAGCCCCGCAAACGGCGAGACGATCGGCACCTTCCCGAAGTCCGGCGCCGACGACGTCGATCGGGCGGTCGAGGCCGCGAAGGCGGCCTTCGAGGACTGGCGGCTCGTGCCGGCGCCCAGGCGCGGGGAGATCCTGTTTCGCTTCGCCCAGCTCCTGGCCGAGCGGAAGGACGAGGTCGCGGAGCTGATGAGCCGGGAGATGGGCAAGGTGCTCGCGGAGGCCGGCGGCGACGTCCAGGAGGCGATCGACATGAGCCTCTACATGGCAGGTGAGGGACGGCGTCTCTCGGGCCAGACGACGCCCTCCGAGCTCCGAGACAAGTTCAACATGAGCGTCCGGATGCCGATCGGAGTCGTCGGGGTGATCACGCCCTGGAACTTCCCGATCGCGATCCCCTCGTGGAAGATCGCCCCGGCGCTCGTCTGCGGCAACACCATCGTCTTCAAGCCGGCGACCGATACGCCGCTCCTCGGCCAGCGCTTCGTCGAGCTGCTCGACGAGGCAGGGCTCCCCAAGGGCGTCCTCAACGTCGTCCACGGCGGGGGAGGCGCCGTCGGCGACCGGCTCGTGCGCCACCCCGACGTCCCCGTGATCACGTTGACCGGCTCACGCGAGACGGGCGTCCAGGTGCTGCGGAACGCCGCCGAGGGCTTGAAGCACGTGCACCTCGAGCTCGGCGGCAAGAACGCGATCATCGTGCTCGACGACGCCGATCTCGACCTCGCTGTCGAGGGGATCGTCTGGTCGGCCTTCGGCACGTCCGGCCAGCGCTGCACGGCGGCGAGCCGCGTCATCGTCCACGAGGCGGTCTACGAGCCCCTGCAGCGACGGCTCGTCGCGGCCGCGGAGAAGCTCCGCCTCGGGCCGGGGTGGGAGCCGGGCACCGACGTTGGCCCCGTGATCAACGCGCGGGCGCTCGAGAAGATCCACTCCTACACCGAGATCGGTACCGGCGAGGGCGCGAAGCTGCTCACGGGCGGCGAGGTCGCGACGGGAAACGGTCTCGAGCACGGGTTCTACTATCGCCCGACGATCTTCGGCGACGTCGACCCGGGGATGCGCGTCGCGCAGGAGGAGATCTTCGGCCCGACGACGGCGCTGATCCGGGTCCGCGATGCCGGGGAGGCGATCCGCGTCGCGAACGGTGTCCGCTACGGGCTCTCGTCGTCGATCTTCACCCGCAACGTGAACACCGCCTTTCGGGCCATGCGAGACCTCCAGGCCGGGATCACATACATCAACGCCGGCACGATTGGCGCGGAGGTGCATCTCCCCTTCGGCGGCACGAAGGACACGGGCAACGGCCATCGCGAGGCCGGCCAGGCGGCGCTCGACGTCTTCACCGAGTGGAAGTCGATCTACGTCGACTACTCCGGAAAGCTGCAGAAGGCACAGATCGATACAGCGGGATGATCGGTTCCCATCCTCCCGCTAAGGGGAGCCTCCGACGCCGAAGGCGGCTGCGAGGGCGTTCACTCGCTCCGGGCCGATTCCCGGCACCTCGAGCCATTGGGCGGGGTTGGCTGCGACGATCGCGGCCACGCTGCCGAAGCGAGCGAGGAGCGCCCGGGCTCCGGCTGTCGAGATTCCCGGCACCGATGCAAGGAGCGCCTCGGGCGTCTCGGCATCTAGTCGCTTCGGTCGCTGGGCGTAGGCCGGGCGCTCCGCCGGTAGCTCGCTGCGCTGGCAGCGGACCGCCAATCGGTGCAGCCAGAGAGCCGAGTCGCGCTGCTGATCCGTCCGCAGAAGGGCGACGCCGTTGTCAATCGCAGCGAGACAGACCCCGCGAACCGCGTTGACGCTCAGCGGCCCACGGTCGAGGTCGGTTCCTTCCACGAGGAGATACGGAAAGGCGCAGCCGGCCTTCAACTTTCCGAGCTGAGGCCAGAAGTGCCCCTTCACCACCGCCGAATGGAGATCGAGAACCCGCTTCCGCTCGACGAGGGTGTCGACACCAACCGCGTAGTCGCCCGCAGGGAGGGCCGTTGACTCGACACGCGCGCCAAGCTCCTCGAGCAGCGCGGGAACCCCGCCCTTGCGTTCATGAACGTCGACGAGGATCCGAGGCTGGTCGGTTTTCACGATATGAGATCGTGCGCCGAAGGGCGCACGATCTCAAGTGAAAGTGAGGATGTGGTGGAACTCGACGTCGAAGCCGTTGGCCGTCAAGCGCACGGCCTTCGAGATGCCGTCTTGCTCCTCGAGCCGCAGCACGAGCTCGTCCGTGAAGTCGTCCACCGCGTCCAGCTGGTCGAGGCGAAAGCGGACCGTCGAGGTCTGCTCGCCGGCGACGAAGAGGACGCGCCCCTCGACGTTGTTCGTACGACCGAAGTCGTGACCCTCGTGCAGCGTGAACTCCCAGGACTGGCGCGGCGTCACCCAGTCCTCGATCGTCGAGGCGAACACGGACAGGTGCTCGTCGAGCTCGATCTCGGCGGAGGTGTCGGCACGCTCCTCGGGGGTGGGTCGGGGCTGAACGGTGACGGTTGCCATGTCGGCCGGGTTCCCGGGCACGACGACGGGCAAACGTGAGCTTCAAGCTCGTGTACTTCGTCCCCGAGGAGGCTCGCGACGCGACGCGGGAGGCCTGCTTCGCCGCAGGCGCCGGCCGCATCGGCGACTACGAGCGCTGCTCCTGGTACACCGTCGGGACGGGAACGTTCCTCGCCGGCGAGGGCGCCAACCCGGCGGTTGGCCGGGCGGGGGAGGAGGAGCATGTGCCGGAGTACCGGGTCGAGGTCGTCGTTCCGCAGGAACGGCTGGAGGCGGTCGTCGACGCGCTTCGAGCGGCCCACCCTTACGAGGAGGTTGCCTTCGACCTCTACCCGCTCCACGAGCTGTGAAGGGGCGGCTCTTCACCGACGGGGGCGCCCGGGGAAATCCCGGCCCGGCTGCGTACGGCTATGTGCTGGAGGCGGAGGACGGCACCGTGCTCGATGCCCGCGGCGTGGCGATCGGTGTGGCGACGAACAACGTCGCCGAGTACCGGGCGCTCGTAGCGGGGCTGGCGAAGGCGGTCGAGCTGGGCCTGACCGAGGTCGAGGTCGTCTCCGACTCCGAGCTCCTCGTCAAGCAGATGCGAGGGGAGTACCGCGTCAAGAACGCGGCGCTGCGGGAGCTCGCGCTCGACGCCGATGCGCTGGAGCGGAAGGTGGGACGGGTCACCTACCGAGCCGTTCGTCGGGAGCAGAACGAACTCGCGGACAGGCTCGTCAACGAGGCCCTGGACGCCCTGAGCTGAGAGCGGGGCGGCTATACTGGCCGCCGCGCGGATGTAGCTCAGTTGGCTAGAGCGTCTGCTTGCCATGCAGAAGGTCGAGGGTTCGAGTCCCTTCATCCGCTTCTAAATCCCCCGGAAATGGGGGGTTTTTGTTTTCTGAATGGGCACCATGTGTCCCCGATGTGTCCCCGTCTTCGCGGGGCTGCCTTCCGATCGCTCCGGCACCATCGAGGCGTGAGCAACAACGGCAACCTCGTGGCGGCCCACCCCGGGAACGCGAACGCCGTCCGGCACGGTCTTCACTCGCCGCGAGTGCTCGCCCCGCGAGCGGCCGAGATCGCGGAGGGGTTGATGGACCTGCCGCACGCGCTCCCGCTCGACCGTCCGGCCGCCGAGGAGATCGGGCTGGTCATCGCCCGCATCGAGGCGGTTGATCGTGACTTGGACGAGCGCGGGCATTTCGGCCGGACCGGCGCGAGGTCCCTGCTCGACCATCGCGCCCGACTGTCCCGCGAGCTGCGGAACTGGTTGCGGGAGTTCGGCGCGACGCCGAAGGCTCGGTACGACTTCGCGGCCCGGATGGCGAGCGGCTCCGTCGGCGAGGAGATCGCGAAGCGGCTGGCCGCGATCGAGGCGGGCGAGTGAGCGATCAGCGGCGAGCGGTGCTGGAGGCGATCGCCTTCGCCGGCGGCGAGACAGCACCGAGCGACCGGCTGCGAGCGCTGGAGCTGCTCGACCGGCTGGAACCCGCACCGCCGCCCGATACTGACTTTCGCCGTCACGTCGAAAGCCTCGACGATGATGCCCTGGCTCGCGAGCTTGACGCGTTCGCGGGTGCCGAGATCGTCGCCGATGCGCTTCGTGGCGACGACTCCCACCACCCCGTCATGGCCGCGGCGGTCCGGCAAGCGGTCGAGGAGCGGGCTCGCGAGCTGGCGGACACGAAGCGGATCGAGCAGGAGATCGAGCGCCGAGCCGAGGAGCGGGCACGGCAGCTCTACGCCTCGCGAGCGTTCACCACCGTCGTCTCTGCGCCGCAGGAGCCTGCGGACCCGCTCGGTGAGGGTTGTAGTCGTCCGGTTGTCCAGGAGGTCGCCCAGGGGCCTCCGGGGGCGTCGGAGACGCCTTCCTCCGCTGAGGCCCCGCCGGGGCTGACCCGTGAAGACGTTGAGCGGCCGTGGCAGCCGCGTCAGTCGTCGCTTTCCCGCGCACGCCGACGCCGCTAGGCGGCAGCCGTCTTCGCCTGCCTGTCTAGTTTCCCGTTAGCGCCTGCGGGCGGTAACGGGAGCCACGTTGCGAGTCGCGAGCACCTTCTCGTGCAGTTCGGGAGCCTGTTCCACGAGGCGCTTCATCCGTTCGACGCTTCTCTCCGAAGAGCCTGTCGCGGCGGCGGCTGAGGCGGCGGCCGTCTTCGCTTGTCGGGGTGATTCCCCGTTACCGCCTACAGGCGGTAACGGGACGACCTCGGTACCTTTCTTCAGCGTTGCAAGCTGCCGCAACCTCGCCGCTGCCTTCGACTGCAAGTGTCCAGTGGTCGCTGTATTGCAATACCACACTGAACACTCCGGACTTGCGTCACTGGGAGCGCTACGGCTATCCTTGTACGAGTTCGCGAAGAGTTGCTTCCTCGTTCGGAACTCGGTGGAAGCCGAGAGCGAGTGGTCAGGCGTAGGGGCCTCGTGTTCTAGATCGGGGACTAGCCCCGCCGGCTCCCGAAGCGAACGACATGACCGTCATTAGCGGTCGAACCAGTCGTTCACCGTGGAGGTTTCGCAATGGATTTCGAACAGGTTATTTCGCAGCTCGCCGACGACGTTCGCGCTATACGCGCGGAGGATGCGGCTACGAAGACTGCGCCACACGAAGCACGGCGCGGCTCGCGTTACGTCGGCCAAGGTGCTGACCCGTCCTTCGCGCAAGAGATCGCAGCAGGCGGCGAGCTGCGCCTCGCCGAGCGGCAGAGCACCCGGCTAAGCCACAAGGTTCCCGGCGGGGGCCTTGCAGGGGTCTTCACAAAAGCCTTGTCCGAAGGCACCGGCTCCTCGGGTGGCTTTCTAGTTCCAGTCGAGGTTTCGGCCGAGGTCGTCCGCCTGATCCGCGCCAGGTCCGCAATCGCCAAGCTCGGGCCTCGCGTCGTGCCGGTCTCGAAGGAACTCGCGGTGACCTCGATCAGCACTGGAGCCACTGCGTACTACGTGGCGGAAAACGCCGCGATCCCCGTCTCCGAGGAGAGCTTCGCGCAGGCGGTGCTCTTGCGCCCAAAGGAACTCGCGGCGCTGGTGCCGGTCTCGAATCGACTGC
>JACDAS010000317.1 GCA_013695295.1 Actinomycetota bacterium
CTCGGGTGGCGGGCGGCGCCAGGCGCGCCCCGCCACCCGCGCTACGCGGCCGCCAGCTCCCGGAGCTTGTCCCCGAGGTAGCGCAGGTACGGCCCGGGGTCGATACCGCCTCCGACCACCCGCTGCAGCGTCTCGGACGGCGTGAACTTGCGCCCGTGCCGGTGCACGTTCTCCCGGAGCCATTCCCGCAGGGAGGCGAACTCGCCGCGCTCGAGCTCCGCGTCGAGGTCCGGGAGCGCTGCGCGGATCCGCTCCCAGAGCTGGACCGAGATCACGTTGCCGAGCGCGTAGGTCGGGAAGTAGCCGAGCGAGCCGCGGGCCCAGTGGACGTCCTGGAGGATGCCGCGCGCGTCGTCAGGCACCTCGACGCCGAGGTAGTCGCGCATGCGGGCGTTCCATTCCTCAGGGAGCGTGGCGAGGTCGACGGTGCCCGCGAGGATCTCCTGCTCGAGCTCGAAGCGGAGGATGATGTGGAGGCTGTAGGTGGCCTCGTCGGCCTCGATGCGGATCAGCGAGGGGCGGACGCGGTTGATCGCGCGGTAGAACGTCTCCAGCTCGACGCCGGAGAACTGCTCCGGGAAGACCCGCTGGAGCTCCGGGTAGAAGAAGCGCCAGAAGGGCCGGCTGCGGCCGACGAGGTTCTCCCACATCCGGCTCTGCGACTCGTGGATCGCGAGCGAGGTGCCGCGCGCGAGCGGCGTCCGCTCCAGGGCAGGGTCGACCTGGTGCTCGTAGAGGCCGTGCCCGTACTCGTGCATCGTGGCGAACAGGCCCATCAGCTCGTGCTCGGGGTAGCGGGAGGTGAGCCGGACGTCGGTCGTCGCCATGCTCGCGGCGAAGGGGTGCTCGGTCGGGTCGATCCGCCAGCTCCCCTCCGTCAGGCCGAAGCGCTCCACGATCGCGTCGAGCTCCCGCTGGCGCTCGCGGGGAAAGTGGCCACGGAGGCAGGAGTCGTCGATCTCGATGGCCGCCGCCTCGGCGATCAGCGGCACGAGCCCCTGCTTCAGCTCTGCGAACACGGCGCGCACCTCGGCTGTCTTCATCCCCGGCTCGAAGTCGTCGAGCAGGGCGTCGTACGGCTCCTCGACGTCGAAGCAGGCCGCGTAGCGGCGCCTGAGCTCGACGTTTCGCTCGAGGCACGGACGGAAGAGCGAGAAGTCGGACCTCTGCCGCGCCTCGACCCAGATCGGGTACGCCTCGGCGGCGGTCCGCGCCATCGCCTCGCGCAGCTCCGTGGGGACGCGCCGCTCCTTCTCCCACTCCCGCCGGGCGAGGCGGATCAGGCTCGCCTCGTCCGACTCGTAGGGGAGCTCGGCCTCGAAGCCGTCGAGCCGATCGAGCAGCCGCCCGACCTCGTCGTCGACGAAGAGCTCGTGCGCGAGCTTGCTCAGAGTCCCGAGCTGCGCCGCGCGCACCGGACCGGCCCGCGGGGGCATCATCGTCTGCTGGTCCCAGGAGAGGAGATAGGCGGCCTTCGTCACGTCCCAGACCTCGCCCAGGCGAGCCTTCAGCCCCTCGTAGGCGTTCGCGCTCACGCGCGCAGTGTGCCGCACGCTTCGTAGACTCGTCCTGCGTGCGCGCGACCCGCTTCAACCATGTGTCGATCCACGCCGTCGACCTGGAGGCTTCGCTCCGCTTCTACACCGAGGTCTTCGGGATGGAGCGCCTGCCGAGCCCGGACTTCGCCGAGCCGGTCGAGTGGCTGCGGCTCGGCGACCAGCAGCTGCACCTCTTTCAGGTCGAGACGCCCGCCCCGAGGCACCACCATCTCGGCCTCGACGTCGACGACTTCGAGGCGGTCTACGTCAGGGCGACCGAGCTCGGCATCTTCGACCGCGGCGCCTTCGCGCCCGACGTCCGCGAGCTGCCGGACGGTGCGGTGCAGATGTACCTGCGCGATCCGGCGGGCAACCTGATCGAGATCGACTGGCCCGACGTGTCGACGCTCGACCGGTCGATCGTGACGACGATCCGGAAGCTCTCCGACGACCGGCCGCAGAGCGGCGAGGCCGCTCGGGCGA
>JACDAS010000326.1 GCA_013695295.1 Actinomycetota bacterium
CTCTCGCAGCGGCCCGGACGGTAGCGGGCCCTTCCACAGCGAGTACGCCTCGCTATGCGGACTCTCTGCTTCCACGACCTCGGCCGCCACCCCGCGCCGTCCGAGCCAAAGGTCGAAGATGAGGTGCGCGGAATCCGGGTCCTGACACGGGAGACCGCGTACGTTGACCGGCGACGTTTTGGGCTTCGCCGCGTCGAGCCTCGCGAGCCGTACCTCGCAAGAGTCGGCGGCAACGGCGACGCGCGAGCCGGCCGCCGCCAATCCCACGAGGCTTCCCGGGACCGTGAAGCTCGGCTCAGGGAGCGCTCCCGGCGCCGTCTGCCCAGCAGGCGCGACGCAGACGACCCCCGCGACGGCGAGAATGAGGCCGGTCCGCCTCATTGGCTGAATATACCGGGGTCTAGGCTCGATCTCTGAAACCGGGCTCAATCCAGCTAGAGGCTTGATGCGAAACTCAGCCGAGCCGGCTGACGCCCCAGGCGCGGCGCCGGCTCAGCGCGCTCGGTCGCGACACGTAGCGCTGCTACGCGCCGCAACCGACCACGGTGCCCGGCTTGGCCTGGAGCGCCCCCGACGGCGGCCGAGTTTCACATCAAGCCTCTAGGAGACTGACTCGGCGCGCCCGCTCCTGATCGACTCGGCCGCGGCGAGGGACACCTTCAGCGCCTCGCGCGCCTGGGCGCCCGTTCCCTGCTCCGGCTCGCGCCCGCGCTCGAGGCACTCGACGAAGTACGCGAGCTCGGGTCCCCACGGGTCCGCGCTCTCGACCGGCACCGTCCGCGGGCCGTCGGCCGTGTACAAGCGCAGACCGCGCGCGGCGTCCGAGGCACCGATGTTGCCGCCGTCCTCGGCGGGGGCGGCCGAGAACGCGTACTCCGCCACGCCGCCCTCGCACAGCACCCGGATGTTGCTCGAGAACGGGTACGACCGCGGCATCCGCATGCTTCCCTCCGCGACCCCGACGGCGCCTTCGTACTCCACGGTCGCGACCACGTGCCCCGGCGTCGGCTCGCGCGCATACACCCGCTGCGGCGTCCCGAGCAGCCAGTTGAGCTGGTCGAAGTCGTGCACGAGCAGGTCGACGACGGTCCCGCCGGACTTCGCCGCGTCACCCATCCAGTCGTTCCAATCGGCGGGCGGCGAGAGCCGGAGCGCGCTGACCGCCCGGGGGCGCCCGAGCTCGCCGGCCGCCAGCAGCCGCTGGAGCTCGACGTACTCGGGCCAGAACCGCAGCACGAGCCCGACCATGAAGATCCGGCCGCTCCGCTCCGCCGCCCGCATGATCGCGTCCGCGTCCTCGAGCGTCAGCGCGATCGGCTTCTCGAGGAAGACGTGCTTCCCCGCGGCGAGCGCCCGCTCCGTCACCTCTCGGTGCAGCGGCGTCGGGAGGCAGATGTCAACGGCGTCGATCCCGGGATCCGCGAGCACCGCGTCGAGGTCCGTCGTCGCCTCCGCTCCGAGTGAGCCCGCGACCTTCGCCGCCCGCTCGCGCCCCCGCGATGCGACCGTCTTCACACGCACGCGGTCGCGGAGCACGGCGAAGTTGCCGGCGTGCGCGCCGCCCATGAAGCCGGCACCGAGGATCGCGACCGTGATCACCGTGGCTTGCGGAACCGGTCGTACGCCGGCGCGATGCGGTCGTGCAGCTCCTCCATGTCGCGCACGAGGTTGACAACCGCCGCCTTGCCCCACTCGAGGAACTGTTCGCCCTTCTCGGCGGTCGACTCGCTCGGGTTGCCCCAGACGCCGCCGCCCTCCTCAAGCAGCGCCCAGAAGGAGCCGGGCGTGGCGAGGAAAACGGGGTCGAGCAGCGCGAACGGGCTCGTGCGGAGACCGGTGAACTCCGGGACGAAGTCGCGCACGCGCTTCATGTCGCAGAGGCCCGGGTCGATCGCGAGCACGGCCGAGGTCTCGCCGACGTTCGCGTGCAGGCCCGCGCTCCCCGACAGGTACTGCTCGGCCTCGTCCGGCTTCAACCCCTGCCAGTAGGGGAACGGGTAGACGCGCGTGCCCTGCGGCAGCTCGTCGAAGAACTGCGCCGCGGCGTACTGCATCGCCCACGAGTTGACGTAGTGGCCGTTGACGAGGGCGATCCGGGTGAAGCCGGCCTCGGCGAGGGACACGCAGATGTCCCGCAGCATCGCGACGAACGTCTCCAGGCGGACGTAGATGATCCCGGCGGCGCCGCGGTGGTCGGGCGCGAGCCCGAACGGCACGGGCGGCCCGACGAGCGCGTCGAGCTCCTCCGCCGCCCGCCTGCACACCTCGAGCGGGATGTAGACGTCCGTCCAGAGCGGGCCGTGGTCGCCGTGATCCTCCGTCGACCCGACCGGGACGAGCACGATGCGGCCGCCGCCGTCCAGGTACTCGCGGACCTGGAGGTTCGTCATCTCCGGCATGTACCTCCGGGCCGTTGTCATCGCAGCCCCAGCGCCGAGAGGTGCTCGTAGGAGCTCCGCATCGCCGCGTTCACATCGCCGAGCGGCGGCCACGGCTCCCCCTGGAACTCGAGCTCCACGGAGTACGGGCCCTCGTACCCGGCCTCGCGGAGGATCCGCAGCACGTCCTCGAAGTCGACGTTGCCGGTGCCGATCGCGCCGAAGTCCCACACGCCCTTGCCGCCGGTCGTGTCCTTGAGGTGCACGTGGACGATCTGGTCGACCACCTTCGGGAGGTCCTCGACCGCCGAGTCACCCGAGTAGAAGACGACGTTGGCGGTGTCGTAGTTGATCTTCACCGAGTCGCGCCCGATCTTCTCGAGCAGCGGGAGCGTGACCTCGCCCGACGCCATGATGTCGCCGTGGATCTCGAGGCCGATCACGACGCCTGCTCGCTCGGCCTCGTCGGCCATCGTGCCGATGTTGCCGAGGAAACCCGCCTCGTTCTCGTCGGCGCTCTGATGGCCGCCGACGGCCGTGTTGACGATCGGAATCCCGAAGTCGGCGGCCCAGCGGACAGCCTTGATCCCGTGCTCCAGCCCCTCGCTCGTCGTCAGGTCCGAGTGCGCGCTGAGGCTGACCGGCGTCAGGGCGTAGTGGTCGAGCAGCCGCCGCGTCTCGCCGGGGTCCGCGTCGAGGTCGACGTGCTCCGTCCAGCCGGGCACGGTGCTCAGCTCGACGTGCCTGAACCCGGCGTCGGCGATCCCCGCCAGGGCCTCCTCGTGCCCGTAGGTGTGGTACGTGTTCGTGTGACCCGCCAGGGGGTTGGCCATCTCGCCTCCCAAAGAGAAAGGGGCGCCCCGGCCGTGGCCGAGGCGCCCCGCTGACTACATCTTGAACCCGGGTGCAACCTTCGTCGCGGCGAAGCCGCTGTCGAGCTTGAACTTCTTCGCGTCGGCCCGTGCGCGGGCACTGTTTGCGCCCTTGTTCGCGGCGATCGCGAGCTCGTTCGTGTACACGTCGCCGATCTTCAGCAGCTTCTTCGTCTGACCGAGATCCTTGATGATCTTGAGGTAGTTCGCCCACCCGCCGGGGTAGTGGTAGCCGTAGCCCTGCCCCTTGAGGTGGCTCGTGCCGTAGGCATGCGCCAGCTCGAGCATCGAGTCGAGAGCGAGCTGCGGCTTGAGCGTCTTGGCGAGGTCGGGAAGCGACCGGTACGTGATCTGCGCGGCGGCGCGCGGGTTCGCGCGGGTGAACTCGAGCCCCATCACGACGCCCTTCAGGAAGCGCAGGTAGAGGTCCTTCTTGGCGGCGTCCTGCAGGTCGTCGGCCCGCACGGAGTAGACGTTCGACGGGAGTTTCGACCAGGTGGTGCCGATCAGGTACTTCAGCTTCAGCCCTTGCCCCTTCAGCTGGGCGCGGAGGCCTTCCCATGCGAGCGCGGCGTCGGCCTTGCCGGTTGCGGCGGCCTGCGTCCACTGTGCACCGGCTGCGACGTACTTGACCGACTTGGGGTCGATTCCGAGCTCGACGAGCATCGGGTCGACGATCACCTGCCAGCCGGCGCTGCCAAGCGCGATCCGCTTGCCCGCGAGCTGCTTCGGGCTCGTGATCTTGCTGTCGAGCGGCAGGGCGAAGTTGAAGACCTGGCCGGAGATCATGTCCCAGACGGACTTCACGTCGATGCCCGTGTCGATCGAGGCCGTCAGCACGCCCGGCGAGGGGTAGCCCATGTCCGCCTTTTTCTGCGCGACGAACTTCGTGGATGCGAGAGCGTCGCCGATCGGGCCCGCGATGAGCTTCGCCTCGATGCCGAGCGACCTGAAGTACCCCATCTTGCTGGGCACCCAGAGGTTGAAGTCGTCCATCACCTGCAGCGACCCCCGCGGCGAGATCCACCGCACCGTCTGCAGGCTCGCGCTCCCGCCGCCGAACGCCTTGCCGACGCTCAGCAGGCCGCCGAGCGAGACGGCCGCACCGGCGGCTGCGCCCCGCTTGAGGAGCGAGCCACGACTGATCCTGCTGTCGAAAAGCTCGTCGAGCCTTTCATCCTCCATACCCTTCTCCTTCCCTCCGGTTCTCAGGCCTCCCAGCTGGCCCAACGTTTTCCGATGAAGTAGAACAGGACATAGATGCTCACCCCGAGCGCGGCGATGATCAGGATGATCGCGCCGAACTCGTCCATCCGGGCGAGTGACGAGTAGTAGACGAGCCGCTCCCCAAGTCCCCCTTCCTCGCTTGCGGCGACCATCTCACCTCCCACCGCGGTTAGCAACCCGAAGATCGAGCCGACCATGAAGCCGACGATGATCATCGGCAGCGCGAGCGGGAAGCGGATCTTGCGGAAGATCTGGAACGTGTTCGCGCCGTAGGAGCGCGCGAGCGCGATCTTCGCGAGGTCGGTACGCCGGAAGCCCGTGGCGGCGTTGATCATCACCATCGGCCCCGCCGCAAGCGCGACCGCGATGATCAGGGGCCACGAGCCGAACCCCATCTTCAGCCGCAGGAACGGGACGAACGCGATCATCGGCATCGTCACCATGACCAGCACGTAGGGCGCGATCACCTTCTCGGCGAACGGCTTTTGCGTGATCAGCGCCGCCAGCGCGAGCCCGACCGTCGCCCCGATCGCGTAGCCGGCGAGGAACTCGGACATCGTCACCCAGAGGTGGTGAGCGTAGACGTCCGTGAACTGGTTCGCCAGCGTGCGCACGATGTCGATCGGCTTCGGGAAGACATACGTCGGCGTGTCGGTCCAGCGGAGGATCCCCTCCAGGCCGAAGAAGACGGCCGCCGCCAGCGCGACGATCGACCCGATCTCGAGGGCGCTCTTCGCAGTTCGGATCGACGTGAGCCCGCTCCAGTCGATCGGCCCGTGGTCGACGTGCGCCGGCTTGGAGTCGAAGCTCGGGATCTCGTCCCGGAGCTCGCTCGGTACCTCACTCATGGTCCCGACCCCTCGGACGGCTCATTCGACCTCCACGCTGTGGCGCCCGCCTGCCTCGACGGTGCGCTTGATGTCCTGGATCAGCTCGATGAAGCTCGGCTCGAACATCATGTCGATCGTCCGCGGCCGCGGCAGGTCGATGTCGTAGATGCGCGCGAGGCGACCCGGCCGCGGCGTCATGACGACGACGCGGTCGCCGAGGAAGATCGCCTCGCTGATGTTGTGCGTCACGAAGACGATCGTCTGGGCGCTCTCCGACCACAGGCGTAGGAGCAGGAGGTTCATCTCGTCCCGCGTGAATGCGTCGAGCGCTCCGAACGGCTCGTCCATCAGGAGGACGCTCGGCTCCTGCGCAAGCGCCCGCACGATCGACGCGCGCTGCTGCATCCCGCCCGACAGCTCGCGGGGGTACGAGCCGTCGAAGCCGGTGAGGCCCGTCTCGTGCAGGAGCGCCGTGATCCGCTGGCGCGGGACCGGCCGCCGCTTGATCTCGAACGGAAAGTGGATGTTCTGGCGGAGGTTCCGCCACGGCAGCAGGTTCGCGTCCTGGAAGATCATTCCCAGCTCGTTCGGCCGCGGACCCGTCACAGGCCGCCCGTCGAGGGCGACCTCTCCGCGCGTCAGCGCGTGCAGGCCCGACAGCGCCCAGAGGAGCGTGGTCTTGCCGCAGCCGCTCGGGCCGAGGATGCAGATGAGCTCCCCCTCCCGGACGTCGAGCGAGAAGTCCTCCAGCGCGTGCACCGGCCCCGACTTCGACTCGTAGATCTTCGTCGCGCCGTTGATCCGGAGCTTGGCTGGAGTCTGCACCGTCCGCGGCGCGGTGATCAGAACCATCCCTCCTCGTCCGGGTCGCGGTATTGCATGAACTCGACGACAGCGCCGTCGACCTCGACGAACGCCACCGTCAGGAAGCCGGCATCCGGCGCAGGCTGGAACGGCTCCGCGAGGACCGCGTGCCCGACGATCGCGGACTCCACGTCGTCGACTCGGTACGCGACGTGCGGCTCGGTCCGGAGCGAGCCCGTGACCGGGGTGTCGTCGGCGAAGCGCAGGAACTCGACGTTGAACGGGTGCGCCCGCGGGCTCGTGACCCAGACACGCGTCGCTTCGACCCAGCTCTCGCCGGGCTGCCGCTCCGCCGTCACGACCCCGATGTGGTCGAAGCGGGCACGCTGGAACTGGTTCACCGGTTCGCGTTCCTGCCGGTCGCTTGCCATTAGAGAGGAAACCTTTCTAACATCGGTTCCCGGTGATCGTCAAGCGGCTCCCCCCATGATCACGCGCGACCCGCCGGCCGCGTCACCGGCGCTCCTGCGGCGGCTGAACTCCCAGCACGTCCTGCGGACGATCCGTGAGCGAGGCCCGATCTCTCGCGGCGACGTCGCCGCCGCGACCGGGCTCTCCAAGCCGACGGTGAAGGAGGTCGTCGAGCTCCTGCTCGACGCGGGCTACGTCCGGGAGTCAGCGGCCGACGGCGGGTCGCGTCCGCCGCGACCAGGACGGCCGCCGCGGCTCCTGACGTTCAGTGCCGACCTCGGCTACGTCCTCGGGATCGACATCGGCGCGAACAAGATCCTCGCGCTCGTCGCCGACTTGAACGGCGACGTCCTCGCCTCGCAGCGCCTTCCCACCGCAGCCGAGGCCCGCGCAGACACCGGCGAGCTGCTCGCCGCTGTCCGGGCCGCTGCGCGCGAGGCGCTGGGGACGGCGGGCCTCGACCGCGGCGCGCTCGAGGCAGTGGCGGTCGGAACGCCGGGCGTCGTCGACCGGGCGTCACGCCGGATCTCGCTCGCGCCACAGCTTCCCGGCCTCGAGGGAACCGACCTCGCCGGACGGCTCGCGCGTTCCTTCGGCTGCCCCGTCCTCGTCGAGAACGAGGTTCACCTCTCGGTGCTCGCCGAGCGGTGGCGCGGCGCGGCGCAGGGGATCGACGACGCGTTCTACGTCCAGATCGGCGTCGGCATCGGGGGCGGGGTCCTGATCGGCGGCGAGCTCTACCGCGGCGCCAGCGGCGCGGCGGGCGAGATCGGCTACCTGCCGCTCGGGGACGGCGACCCGGGCGCGGACGGCGGCCTTGGCCCGTTCGAGCAATCCGCCGGCGGTGGCGCCTTCGCTCGGCTCGGCCGGCGCGCGGTCCTCGCCGGGAGCGACGGGACGATGCTGCGGCTCGCGAACGGGGACATCGCGAACGTCGATGCGGAGGTCGTCTTTGCGGCCGCCGCGAGCGGCGACCCCGGCGCCGTCCGCGTCGTCGAGGAGGTCCTCGACCGGCTCGCCCGCGGCATTGCGGCAGTCGGCTGTGTCCTCGACCCGGCGACGGTCATCGTCGGCGGCGGCGTCTCGAAGGCCGGCGAGCCCCTGCGCGGGCCGCTCGAACGACGCCTCCGCGAGCTCGTGCCCGTTCGCCCGCGGATCGTCCTGTCGGTGCTCGGCGAGGAGGCGGTCGCGCTCGGTGCGGTGCGGCGCGCGGTGCAGGCGGTCGACGAGCGGCTGTTCGCGTTCGCGGGGGCAGGGCAATGAGGGTTCTCGCCGTCGGCGCGCACCCGGACGACCTGGAGATCCTCTGCGGCGGGACGCTCGCGCGGTTCGTCCGCGAGGGGCACGAGGTGGTGATGTGCCACGCTTCGCTCGGAGACCGCGGCAGCTTCGTCCATACGAGCGACGAGGTGACGGGCATCCGCGGCGCCGAGGCGCGCCGCGCCGCCGAGATCGCGGGCGCCGAGTACGCGACGCTCGGCTTCTCCGACGGCGAGATCCTCGCCTCCGATCCCGATCAGCGCCGCGCGGTGGTCGACCTCGTGCGCGAGACGTGCCCGGACGTGATCGTCACCCACTTCCACGGCGACTACATGTCGGACCACAACGAGATCTCGAAGCTCGTCTTCGACTGCAGCTTCCACGCGACCCTGCCGCTCTTCGAGACGCGCAAGCCCCACCACGGCAAAGTGACTCCGATCCTCTATATGGAGACGGTCATGGGCCTCGGGTTCTCGCCGACCGAGTTCGTCGACGTCACGGAGACGATCGAGACCAAGGTGGCGATGCTCGAGGCCCACACGAGCCAGCTCGAGTGGCTGCGCGATCACGACGGCGTCGACATCGTCGAGCAGATGCGGACCACGACGCGCTTCCGCGGCCAACAGTGCGGCGTCGCGTACGCGGAGGGCTTCGTCCCGTGCCTAACCTGGCTCCGGCCCACCACCCAGCGCCTCCTGCCCTGAAGGGAGACCGATGGCCACGCAGACCGGCTTCACCTACGACCTCGCAAAGTTCATCGACTTCAGGGAGGCCGAGGCGTGCGACCGCGTCCGGAGGATCAGCCGTGCCGAGCTGACCGAGCACGCGAACCCCGACTTCCGGATCAGTGTCGTCGACGACCCCGCCTCGTTCTACAGGGCCTTCGCCGACGACCTCGTCGGGCGGATCCGGGCTGCGCGCGACGAGGGGCGGCAGTTCGTGGCGATCCTTCCCGTCGGGCCGATGCCCCAATATGAGCTCGCCGCGCGCACGATCAACGAGGAACGCCTCTCGCTCGCCCACGTCCACACGTTCAACATGGACGAGTACGCGAGCGAGACGGGCGTGACCGCGCCGCCGAGCTGGCCGGGGTCGTTCCAGCGCGCGATGCTCGACCGGTTCTTCGGCCTCGTCGAGCCGGCGCTGCGGCCGCCCGGGGATCAGATCCGCTTCCCGACGACCGACGCGCTCGCCGACTACAGCGCGCGCATCGAGGACCTCGGCGGCGCCGACGTCTGCTACGGCGGCATCGGCTGGTGCGGTCATATCGCGTTCTGGGAGTCGCACCTCGGCCACGAGTTCGAGGGCGACCTCGAGGCATACAAGCAGGCGGGCGCCCGGCTCGTCGAGCTCCACCCGATGACGATCATGCAGAACGCGCTGCACTCCTTCGGCGGGGACTGGTCGTGGGTTCCGCCGAAGGCGAACACGATCGGCCCGCGGGAGATCCTCGGCGCGCGGCACCGGAGCTTCTGGCTCGACGGCGACCTGGGCGGCGGGGTGTCCTGGCAGCGGTTCATCGCGCGGCTCGTCGCCCACGGGCCGGTGTCGGAGTTCGTCCCGGGCTCGATCCTCCAGACGGCGCCCACCGACTACACGATCCTCGGCGGCGTGGCCGACAACGTCGAGATCGACATGGCGTAACGGAAGTCCCGGAGGAGGCTCAGCCAGCTCTGGGGACCGTCACCGACGGTCTGGCTCGACGGCGGCCACGGCTCTCGGAGGCGCGCGGGAGGTGTCAGCACCCGCGGAGGGTCACGGGGCCGAAGACGGCCCTCGCATCCTCGACGTAGAGCGCGACGGCGCCCCTCCTGTACGGGCGCTGCCGGTCTCGGAACCTGACGGCCAGGCGGTCGCCGATCCACACCGCGATCTCGTCGCCGACGTGCTGAACCCGGAGGCGGTACCAGGCGCCGATCGGGAAGCGGCGAGCCG
>JACDAS010000331.1 GCA_013695295.1 Actinomycetota bacterium
GACGGGGGCGGCTGCGGGTGGTCGCCCACTGCGGCGCCCAGACGACCGCCGCGACCGTCGAGCTCGCAGCGCACGCGGCCGAGGCGGGAGCGGACGCGGTCGCCGTCATCGGGCCGCCCTACTTCGCGCTCGACGACGAGGCCCTGCTGGCGCACTTCGCGGCCGCGGCGGCCGCCTGCTCCCCGCTGCCGTTCTACGTCTACGAGTTCGCCCGCGCGAGCGGCTACGCGGTGCCCGTCTCCGTCGTCGAGCGCCTCCGGGCCAAGGCGGCGAACCTGGCGGGGCTCAAGGTCTCGGACGCGCCCTTCGACCGCTTCGCGCCGTACCTGATCGAGGGCCTCGACGTCCTCGTCGGGCCGGAGGCCCTGATCCACGAGGGGATGGCCGGTGGTGCCGTAGGCGCCGTCTCGGGGCTCGCAGCGGCGTTCCCGGAGCTGGTCTCCGGAGTCGTCCGCAAGCCCACGGCTGAGGGGGCCGCCAGGCTTGGCGCGCTTCGTGCCTCGGTCGAGGGGTTCCCGCGACACGCGGCCCTCAAGTTCCTGCTCGCCCGCCGCGGGGTCCCCATCCGGAAGGACGTCCGGCCTCCGCTGCGCCAGCTCCGGGCCGACGAGCGGTCGGCGCTGGAGGCTCTGCTCGCCGAGGTGCTGCCGAAGCAGTGACCCGAATCGCGGTCGCGGGCGCAGGCGCAGCGGGCGCGAGCGTCGCCTACCACCTTGCCCTCGGCGGCGCCCGGGACGTGCTCCTCGTCGACCGCGACGAGGTTGCGGGCGGCGCGACCGGGAAGGCCATGGGTGGGGTGAGGCAGCAGTTCTCGACCGCCGCGGAGGTCGAGCTCGCCCGTGAGAGCATCCGGTTCTTCGAGCAGCTCGGCCCCCCGTTCTTCCTCCAGGTCGGCTACCTCTTCCTGGCGACCTCTCCGGCCGGACTGGTCGAGCTCGAGACTCGGATGGTGCTGCAGCGCAGCCTGGGCGTGCCGGTCGAGCCTGCTGCGCTGCCCGGCGGCGTCCGGGGTGACGATGTCGCCGGAGCCGTCGCCTGCTGGCGGGACGGAGTCGCGGACCCGCCCGCCGTGACCCGCGAGCTCGTGCGCCGCGCGGTGCGGCTAGGCGTCGAGCTGCGGGAGGGGACCGACGTCGCGGAGGTGGACGCCGACGCGTTCGTGGTCGCCTGCGGCCCCTGGTCGAGGGAGGTCGGCGAGCGGCTCGGCGTCAGCTTGCCGATCCGGCCGCTTCGCCGTCAGCTCCTGGAGACGTCGGCCCTCGACCTCCCGCCCGACCTGCCGATGGTGGTCGAGCACGAGACCGGCTTCCACTTCCGGCGCGCGGGCGACCGGCTGGTGCTCGCGATGGCGGACGCGGAGCCTCGCTGGGGGTTCGAGGAGGCGGTGGACGAGAGCGTCTACGGCGATCGCCTGGCGCGCCTCGAGCACCGCTTTCCCGCCGCCGCCGGCGCCAGGATCGAGCGCGCGCGGGTGGGGCTTTACGACATGACCCCTGACGCGCACCCGATTCTCGGCCACGTCGGCGACGCCGTCTATTGCGCGTGCGGCTTCTCCGGGCACGGCTTCATGCAATCGCCGGCGGTCGGCCGGGCTCTCGCCGAGCTGATCCTCTCCGGACGCTCGGCGATCGATCTGAGCCCGTTCCGCCTCGATCGCTTCGACGAGGGCGGCGAGGTCGAGCAGGCCGTCCTCTGACAACCGGCCGTCTTCTGGGAGTAGGAGGGCGTTTGCCGGGTCCGGGCGCCGGGGATCTTGTGCGGAAGCAACCGAAGGGGGATGACATGGGGATCATTGGCTGGATCGTGCTGGGACTGATCGGCGGCGGGATCGCGAAGGCCATCCTCAAGGGCGAGCAACCCGGCGGATTCATCGTCACGGCCCTGATCGGGATCGCGGGCGCGATGATCGGCGGCGGGATCGCCAAGGCACTCGGCTTCGGGGACCCGATCGACGAGTTCTTCGACCTCAGCACCTGGCTCGCGGCGATCATCGGCTCGATCGGCCTGCTCGTCGTGTGGGGGATGCTGACCGGTCGCAAGCGGGGTCGCCTCGCCTAGAACCGCGCCGGGTCGGAAAAGCCGCGAGGCCGCCTGGAGA